>JALEZT010000159.1 GCA_022772725.1 Eubacterium sp. | reverse complement strand
TGACGGTTATTCATAGCCGCCGTTTCGATAATAACCGCAAGGTTTCTTCCGGGATTTACGGGAACGGTTATAACGGGAACCTTAACATCAAGAATTTTTGTGTATTCATTATCAAGGCCTAATCTGTCGTAAGCCTTGCCCGATTCCCACGGCTCAAGCTGAATAACCATATTGATTTTTTCCGTATCCTTAACAGAGCCCATACCGAAAAGCCTGCGGGCGTTTATAATTCCGATTCCGCGAAGCTCAATGAAATCGCGGATATTATTAGGAGATGAGCCCACGAGCGTGTGAGCGTCTGTTTTTCTGATTTCAACGGCATCATCTGCTATAAGGCGGTGGCCTCTTTTAATAAGCTCAACGGCTGTTTCGGATT
This sequence comes from Eubacterium sp., assembly GCA_022772725.1. Lineage (GTDB taxonomy): Bacteria > Bacillota > Clostridia > Oscillospirales > Acutalibacteraceae > Eubacterium_R. The sequence goes on along the minus strand of JALEZT010000159.1, from coordinate 4,157 downwards.
TTCCCGCTCCGCTTTCGCCGACTATAAGAACACCCTCGCCGTAAACCTCACACAAAACGCCGTGGCGCGTTATGCGGGGAGCAAGATTTGTGTTTAAATACTGAATAAGATTTGCAAGGAAGGGAGAGGTTTCCTCCTCTGTTCTTAATAAAGGAACCTGATATTTTTCAAACTGAGCAAGAAAATAATCGGGTACCTCCAAGCCTCTTGTAAGCACGGCGGCGGCAGGATGAAGCTCAAGCAGATTGCCGAGAGCCTTATCCCTTTCGGAGCTTGATAGATTTTGAAGATATCCAAGCTCTGTCCATCCTAAAATTTGGATTCGCAGAGGGTCAAAATAATCGGTAAATCCCGAGAGAACTATTCCCGGTCTGTTGACCTCATTAGTTGTTATGAGGATTTCCTCTGCGCTTTTGGGAAGATAAACTGTTTCAAGCCCGTGCGCCTCTATTATTTTTTGGAGAGAAACGGAATATTGCTCTGACAAGGCTATGCCTCCTTTAATAGATTTTATAAAAATTACTAAAATATCTATATAATTCCAAAGATATATTTATTATATAATAAAACGGCACCTTTAATCAACACTTTTATTAACAAATTATTTAATTTATTAAATTAGATTTACAAAGCCACTCAAATGTGGTATATTAACAAAAAAATCAGAAGGACTTGTTTTGATGAACGATAAGCTTAAAACCGCGATAGGAACAGAAGCGTTTCCGCCGACAATTGACGGAATAAGCACCGTTGCAAAATGCTATGCCGATATAATCAACAACGGCTTGGGCGAAGCGGTTATAGTTACTCCTAAAAATCCAAATCAAGAGGATTATAAATATAAATATCAAATATACAGATACAAAAGTCTTTTTACCTTTGGAGAGGGTTATCCCGTCGGCTGGCCGTTCAAAAGAGAGTTCAGCGAAGATATCATCAATATGAATTTTGATATCCTTCACTCTCACTGCCCGATAGCAACAAGCTATTTTTTCAGACGGGTAAACAGAATAAAAAGAATCCCTCAAATACTGACATATCACACAAAATACGAATACGATTTTGAATCAAGAATACCGGGATATCCGCTTAAACACAGGGCTTATGGCTTTCTTTTAAACAATATTAAAAGCGCCGATGAGGTTTGGGTTACAAGTAAGGGAACGGTTGATTCTCTGCGCAGAGTTGGCTACACGGGCGATTATATAATTATGCCTAACGGCTGCGACCTGCCCATAAGCAATTTTTCAGAGGACGATAAGGATATAATCAGGAGAAAGCACAATATCCCGTCAGGCGTGCCTATTCTTATTTTCGTTGGCAGAATGATGTGGTACAAAAACATAAAAATCATTCTTGACGCCTGCAAAATTCTTAAAGAGCGCAAGGTTGATTTTCGTATGCTTATGGTTGGAACGGGACCCGACGAAAACGCCATTAAGAAATACGCACGCAGGGAAATGCTTGATTCAAATGTTATTTTCACGGGGCAGATACTTGACAGAAATGAGCTTCGACTTTATTACGCGTCGGCAGACCTACTTGTGTTCCCATCTGTTTTTGACACAAACGGACTTGTTGTTCGCGAGGCGGCGGCATCGGCAACAGCGGCACTTCTTGTTGACGGAAGCTGTGCCTCCGAGGGCATAACAGACTGCGAAACGGGATTTCTTTGCGAGGAAAATGCGCTTTCAGTTGCAGACTGCACGCAAAAAATCATTAAAAACAAGGACCTGCTTTCTCGGGTTGGAATAAACGCTCAAAGCAACATTTATATCTCGTGGGAGGATTCCATTAAGAATGCCTTGGAGCGTTACAGAATTGTTATTGACAATTTCTATTCCTCGGAAAAGGACAAAGAAGAATATAAATATTAGAGCCTAAACAAACAAAGACCGCAGAAAACTGCGGTCTTGTAGACTGTCGATAAAGTGGCCTGAACCACGCTGATATCAAAAAAATCGTATTTGTAATGTTTGTAGGGAGCGGCGACCCCGACGCTCCGTTTATATTATAAGCGTAACAAGGAAATGCCGCAGAAGCAAAGGCTTCTGCGGCATTTAACGTTTTCCGTTTTTTGCTCGGGGGCAGTACCTTTGTACAGCTCCCACTCGCAAGAAAACGAAATTCAGTTCCATTTCTCGAAGTCTCCCAGCGTGTAGAAATTTGTTTATTAGACTATTTCTACACGCTGAAAGACCGCAGAATTAACTGCGGTCTTGATTTTTTATATTTAATTAAAGCTTTGAGATTTCCTCAACGAATGAAGAAGCGGAGTCAAACTCCTTATAAACAGATGCAAAGCGAACATAGGCAACCTCATCAATATCGCGTAGCTTTTCCATAATAAGCTCGCCGATACGAACGCTTGTTACCTCGCGGTCTGTTGCGCTTTGAAGAGTGGCTTCTATTTCGGAAATTGCCGATTCAAGCTCTGTTGAGGTAACAGGTCTTTTTTCGCACGCGCGAAGCATGCCCTTTAAAACCTTATTTCTGTCGAACACCTCGCGGCTTTTATCCTTTTTGATAACGATTATCGGAACATCCTCGATAACCTCATAGGTTGTGAAGCGTTTGCCGCATTCTATACACTCGCGGCGGCGGCGTATTCTTTCGTTTTCATCTGTTGGCCTTGAATCAATAACCTTGCTTTCATCGCAGCCGCAAAACGGACATTTCATAAATAAAAACCCCCTTAAAAGTTTTTAACGAAGGTTATTATAACACAATATATAGAGAAATGCAAGCATTTTTACTTTACACCAAGATATTGATTAATTTATGCTTTTTTTGGGCTTTCATTCTTGTTATTGTATATGAACATCCAAATTGCCATTGAGCAGATAATTATATAGCCTAAAAACGACCACAAATCAGGCACATCGCCGAAAACGAAGAAGCCTGTTATTGCCGCAAAAACAACCTGCGAATAATCGTAAACGGAGATTTCTCTGCTTGGGGCATAGGTGTATGCGGCGGTAATTGTGAACTGACCGCCTGCGGCGCACACGCCCGCAAGGATTAAAAAGAGCCACTGCGAAGCCGTCATATAATGATAGTTGAAAATAAGATACGGAGCGGTTACAAGCGTTGAAAAGGCGGAGAAAAAGAGCACAATAAGCTTTGAGTTTTCCCCTTTAATGCCAAGCCATCTAACGCAGGTGTAGGCTCCGCCTGCGCACATTCCGCCCAAAAAGCCTGCCATTGAGGCGATTATATTTTCGTTTGCAAAGGTTGGCTTTATAATAAACAATGCGCCTATAAAGGCAACGGCAATTGCAACCGCCTGCTTCGGCTTAACTTTTTCCTTTATAAATATTGCCGAGAAAATCAAGGCGAAAAACGGACTCATTTTATTGAGCATGGAAGCATTTGAGAGCTCAATTTTATCAAGCGCATAAAAGTTTCCGAAAACTCCTGCAAGGCCGACAACAGAGCGCAAAATAAGATATTTCATACTTCCCTTTTTCGGCTTAAAGCTTTCTCCTGCTTTAACAATTGCAAGAAACGCGAAAATCATTGCAACAAAGTTTCTGAAAAACACCTTTTGCATAGTGGGCAAATCGCCCGAAAGCCTTACGAATGTGTTCATACCCGTAAAGCAAACAGCCGAAAGGAGTATAAAAATTACGCCTTTTGTTTTATTATTTAAAGCAGCTTTCATAACGGTTTATATCCTTTATGGTAATGATAATATTTAAGGTGAGCGCCTAAACGCTCACCCTTTAATTTATTTTGCGAGATATTTTTCAACCGAAGCAAGACGAACGCAGATACAAAGAAGCTCTGCCGCCAAATCAAGCTCCTCAACGGGAGGATAGCTTGGAGCAATGCGGATATTTGAATCTCTTTCATCCTTTCCGTAAGGGAAGGTTGCACCGACGGTTGTGAGCGTTACGCCCGCTTCCTTACAAAGCTCGCCAACTCTTTTTGCACATCCTTCAAGCACATCAAGGCTGATGAAGTATCCGCCCTTGGGGCTTACCCAAGAAGCAATTCCCCTGCCCGAAAGCTCGTTATCAAGATGACGGAGCACCATATCGAATTTGGGTTTAAGAATTGCGGCGTGCTTTTTCATATGATTGCGAACACCGTTTGCATCGCCGAAGAATTTAACGTGGCGCTGCTGATTCATTTTATCATAGCTGATTGTTTGC
>JALEZT010000083.1 GCA_022772725.1 Eubacterium sp. | reverse complement strand
GAGCTTTTTAATAAGCTCGGCATTTTCTGCGTTGAAGATTTAATTGAATATTTCCCGAGAGGATACCAGGATTGGTCTGTTAAAAAAACGGTTGAAGACTGCGAAAGCGGAGAAACGGCTTGCTTGCAGGCAACAATGATAACAACCGTTAAGGAAAGCCTTATAAGAAAAGGATTAACGCTTTACAAATGCAATTTTACAGACGGAAAAACGGTTATCAGGGTTACAATTTTCAACAACAAATACCTTGCAAATTCGCTTAAAATTTATGAGCACTACACACTTTACGGCAAAATAGAAAAGAAGCTTACCTATGCGGAAATGAGCTCGCCGAAAATCGAGCTTGCCGGCGTTACTCCGCCGATTATGCCGATTTATCCGGCAACGGAAAGGCTCAATTCAAAGGCAATCGCCAAAACAATAAGAACGGCTCTTTATCAAATTGAAAAAATTCCGGAAATTCTGCCGGAGGAAATAAGGATAAAATATAATCTTGTTTCTCGAGACTATGCAATCAGGCAGATGCACTTTCCGAGCGCCTTTGATAATATAGAGCGTGCAAAAAAAAGGCTTATATTTGAGGAGCTGCTTATTCTTCAGCTCGGTCTTTTAAAGCTTAAAGGCAGAAAAAGGCAAAAAATTGATACACATATTTTAAAAGACTATTCGGAGGAATTTTGCTCCTCCCTCCCCTTTTCGCCAACAGGCGCACAAAGGCGTGCAATAAATGAATGCACCTCCGATTTGCTTGGCGAATACCCAATGAACAGGCTTGTTCAGGGAGATGTTGGATGCGGAAAAACGGCGGTTGCGGCAGGAGTAATATACACCGCCGTTAAGAACGGCTGTCAGGCGGCAATGATGGCGCCGACGGAAATTCTTGCCACTCAGCATTTTGAAACCCTGCAAAAGCTTTTTTCAGGCAAACAAATAAAAATCGAGCTGTTAACGGGAAGCACTCCCGCAAAGGAAAAAAGGGAAATCAAAAAGCGTCTTTATGACGGCGAAGCAGACCTTGTTATAGGGACACACGCTTTAATTCAAAATGATGTTGAATTTAAAAATCTTGCGCTTGTTATAACAGACGAGCAGCACCGCTTCGGAGTTAATCAGCGTGCACAGCTTGCTATGAAGGGCACTGAGGTTCACACTCTTGTTATGAGCGCAACACCAATTCCGAGAACGCTTGCTCTTATGATTTACGGCGACCTTGATATTTCGGTTATTGACGAGCTTCCGCCGGGCAGACAGACCGTTAGAACAGATGTTGTTGATTCACGCTATCATAAAAGAATATATGAATTTGTAAAAAAAGCAATTGCAAGAGGCGAGCAGGCATACATAGTTTGCCCGCTTATCGAATCGGGAGAAAGCGAGCTTATGCCCGCTTCGGAATACGCAAACGAGCTTGCCGAAACTGTTTTCAAGGGCTTCAACATAGGGCTTCTGCACGGCAAAATGAACGCAAGGGCGAAGGATAAGGTTATGAGCGCCTTTGCGGACGGGAGCATTAAAATACTTGTTTCAACAACCGTTATTGAGGTTGGTGTTGATGTTGAAAATGCAACCGTTATGATTATTGAAAACGCAGAGCGATTTGGGCTTTCTCAGCTTCATCAGCTTCGGGGAAGGGTTGGCAGAGGAAGCGCAAAATCCTACTGCATACTCGTTTCGGACAGTAAAAGCGAGACTGCAAAGGAACGCCTTGCGGTTATGAAAAAATATTCCAACGGCTTCAAAATTGCAGACGAGGATTTAAAGCAAAGAGGCCCCGGCGATTTCTTCGGAAACCGCCAGCACGGACTGCCTGACCTTAAAATTGCAGATATGCTGGGCGATATGGAAACGCTTCAGCTTTGCAGGCAATGCGCCGAGCAGATTTTGAAAAGAGATTTTCGCCTTGACCTGCCCGAAAACAAGGCGCTTGCAAAAAAGATTTCCGATATGTTCCGAGGCTCTGTTTCAAATTGACAAAATAATCCGCACTCTTTTGTGAGTGCGGATTTCAGACTGTCGATAAAGTGGTCTGAACCACGCTAAATAGAAAATCGTTATTGCTATTATTTGTAGGGAGTGGCGACCTCGACACTCCGTTTTTATATTGTAAGCGAAACAAGGAAATGCCGCAGAAGTCTTTGCTTCTGCGGCATTTAGCGTTTTTCGTTTTTTGCTCGGGGGCAGTACCTTTGTACAGCTCCCGCTCGCAAGAAAACGAAATTCAGTTCCATTTCTCGAAGTCTCCCGGTGTGTAGAAATTTACTGTGCTTCGGTTGAGGCTTGGGTTGTGGTTGTTTCGGGAGCACCGTAAACCTGAATAATAACCTCCTCGCCTTTTGCAAGCTCGGTGTTTTCCTGCGGTGCTATTCCGTTGCTTTGCTTAACATAGCCCTCTTTAT
>JALEZT010000051.1 GCA_022772725.1 Eubacterium sp. | reverse complement strand
TTTTGATTATCTGCGCTTCTTTCCCACGGAAAATCCTCATCGGAGCAGCCGCGCGGGAAGCCGTTGTAGCCAACGCTGACTATTCTGTTATCCGCATTAACAATGCAGGCACCAACCTGCGTGCTGGGGTCCTTGCTTCTCATTGCGGAAAGCAGGGCAACGCCCATAAAATATTCATCCCATGAAATATAATCTTCTCTTTTCGCCATATTCATTCTCCTTTGAAATGGTTTTAAGGGTTATTTTAACGCGTCAATAAATTCATCAAGCTCGGGACATTCAACATCTTCAATTCTGCCCTCATCAACAAGCCTTGCCGTTTCGGGATTTATCGGAAGCTTTGCAAGAACGGGAAGCCCAAGCTCTGCCGCCGTTTCATCTATCTGCGATTTGCCGAAAATCTCGTGCCTTGCCTTGCAATCGGGGCAAACAAAATAGCTCATATTTTCAACAAGACCTAAAACATCAATATCCATCAGCCTTGCCATATTAACCGCCTTATTTACAATCATTTTAACAAGATCCTGCGGAGTTGAAACAATAACAATTCCGTCAATCGGCAGGCTTTGGAAAACGGTTAATGCAACATCGCCCGTTCCGGGAGGCATATCAACAAAAAGATAATCAAGCTCGCCCCAGCGAACATCGCTCCAAAACTGCTCAACAACGCCGCTGATAACGGGACCGCGCCAAACAACAGGCGAATTAACATCTTCAAGAAGCAAATTAATGCTCATAATTTTAACTCCGCCGGCTGAAACATTCGGAAGCAAACACTCGCTGTCCTGCATAGCGCGGGAGGTTATGCCGAAGGATTTCGGCACGGACGGGCCTGTTATATCCGCATCAAGCACACCAACTTTAAGCCCTGCCCTTGCGCATTTTGAAGCAAGCAGGCAGGAAACAAGGCTTTTGCCTACTCCGCCCTTGCCGCTGACAACTCCTATAACCTTTTTAATTTTTGAATATTTGTTCATCGGCTTTTGAAAATCCTGCTTTTCCTTTCTGTCGGAGCAGTTTTGGGAGCACTGAGAACAATCATGTGAACACTCGCTCATATTTTTTCCTTTCGGTTGAAGAAAATTTCAACTTGTATAATTATAATATAATAACTTATCAATTATAGCATATTATATAATTATTATCAATAGTTTCTGATAACGGTTACAACCCTGCCGAGAAGCGCAAGCTCATCAACAATAATGGGCTCAAAATCATCATTTTCGGGTTGCAGGCGAAAATGACCCTTTTCCTTATAAAATCTTTTAACTGTTGCCTCGTCGCCGACAAGCGCAACAACTATATCTCCGTTTTCGGCAACGGGAGTTTTTTCAACAATGATAATATCCCCGTCAATAATATGCGCATTTATCATTGAGCTTCCTCTAACATGAAGCGCAAAATAATCTCCGCTTTTTCCGAGCGCAACGGGAATATATTCCTCGATTTGCTCCTGGGCAAGAATGGGAACGCCTGCCGTTACCGTTCCGAGAAGCGGAACGGGCGTTGCCTTTGACGAGCCTCCCGCAAGGCGAATTGTGCGCTTTAAATTAGGATCGCGCTCAATATATCCTGCCTTTTCAAGCGCATTAAGATTATACTGAACGGTTGAGGTTGAACGCAGACCGACCGCCTCGCCTATTTCGCGAACAGACGGCGCAACGCCTCTTTGAGAAATAACCTCGCGTATAAAGTTTAAAACTGCCTGCTGGGTTTCATTAATGCGGTCCATAAGAATACCACCTATATAATATTATAATTTTAATATATCATACCATTATTCAGTTTAATTGTCAAACAAATGTGCTAATATTAAATCATTTTAAAAAAAGTGTTGACAAACTTCGGTTTATAATATATAATTTTCCTTGCTTGAAATACAGCGGCTGATATGGCTTTATAGCTCAGTTGGCTAGAGCATGCGGTTCATACCCGCAGTGTCACTGGTTCGAATCCAGTTAAAGCCACCAACGGCCCGGTGGTCAAGAGGTTAAGACACCGCCCTTTCACGGCGGTAACACGAGTTCAATTCTCGTCCGGGTCACCATAACGGCAATTTTCCGAGGAAGATTGCCGTTAATTTTTTTATTAGGGTAACGGTAATATGAAAATCCTTGTTATTTTTACGGGCGGAACAATTTCCTGCACAAATAAAAACGGCTTTCTTTCGCCGAGCGCAGACGCGGCACAATCCGTTATTGAAGAATACAGACGGCTTTACTCGGACGATACCGAATTTGAGGAGCTCAGCCCGTTTACCGTTTTGAGCGAAAATCTTTGTGCAAAAACGCTGAATATGCTTATAAGCACCGCCTATGAAAAAATAAAGCAGGGCTATGATAAAATTATCATCTGCCACGGAACAGACACCCTGCGATTTTCCGCCGCAGCGCTTGCCTTTGCTCTTTCGGGCGAGGGGGCAAAAGTAGTTTTTGTTTCCTCAAATTATCCGCTTGACGATAAAAGGTCTAACGGCGCACAAAACTTTTTTGCGGCTGTTGAATTTCTTAAAAATTATAACGAAAGCGGCGTTTTTGTTTCATATAAAAACAAAGGGGATAACGCAAAAATTCTGCTTGCTTCAAGGCTTCTTGCAGGCGCAGAGGGAGACGACGGAATTTATGAGGCAAACGGAGATTTTGCCGCGCAGATGATAAACGGAAAAATAGAGATAAACAGGGATTATAATATCCCGAAATGCAGAAAAAGCGAAATTATAAAATTCTGCGAGCCCTCGCAAATTGCGGTGCTTGAAAGCGCACCGTCCGCTTCGCCCTGCATTGATTTAAGCCGTGTTAAAGCGGTTATTTTCAAGCCGTATCATTCGGGCACGCTCTGCACCGAAAGCACAGCGCTTGCCGATTTTTGCAGGGCGGCGCATAAAAACGGCGTTTCCCTTTTTGTTGCAGGCGCAAGAAACACGGATATTTACGAAAGCGCACGGGAATTTGAGAGGCTCGGCATTGTGCCCGTGCCAAATTGCACCCTTGCCTCGCTTTATATAAAGGCTTGGCTTGCCGTCAGCGCAGACAAGGATATAACCGCCTTTGTTCAAAAGGAAATTTACGGCGAAATTTAAAAAAAGCGGGCGAACACAGTTCGCCCATACAATATGATTATAAAAATTTTCGTAGGGAACGCCGTCCTCGGCGTTCCGCAAAAACGGGTCGGCGTGGAAACCGACCCCTACGAAATATCATTGAGGTTTTATTATTCCCCGTAGGGCAGGGGTTATTCCCCTGTTAGGGGAAATGTCTGCGAAGCAGACAAAAGGGTCTGCCGAATCGCAGATTTGCTCCTGCCGTTTTTTATCTGATTGCTTTTTTCATTAGGCTAACATATTTATAAACCTCTTCGGGTGCATTTTTTCCGTACTGCGCGATAATTTTAACTATCGCCGAGCCGACTATAACTCCGTCTGCAATGGCGGAATATTTTTTTGCCTGCTCGGGAGTGCTTATTCCAAAGCCGATTGCAACGGGAATATCCGTTGCCGATTTAACCGCTCTTGTTATTGATTCCAAATCCGTTTTAATCTCGGAGCGCACACCCGTTACACCGAGCGACGAAACCTCATAAACAAAGCCCTGCGCCTCTTTGGCTATCATCTGTATTCTCTGCTCGCTCGTTGGTGCGATAAGAGAAATAACATCAATATCATATTTTTGAGCAACTGATTGAAGCTCTGCCTTTTCCTCAAACGGCAAATCGGGAACGATAACGCCCGATATACCGCTTTTTTTTGCGTTATCAAGGAATTTATCATAGCCGTATTTGAACAGAACATTAAGATATGTCATAAAAACAAGGGATATATCCACCTCGGCGGAAACCTCGCTTGCAAGAGAGAAAACCTTATCGGTTGTTGTTCCGCCCGAAAGAGAACGCAAATTTGCCTCTTGGATAATGGGGCCCTCTGCAATCGGGTCTGAGAAGGGAATACCGATTTCTATTAAATCACAGCCTGCCTGCGCCATTTTTACCATTATTTCCCTGCTTGTTTCCAAATCGGGATCGCCTGCGGTTACAAAGCCGATAAAGGCTTTTCCGTTTTTGAATGCATCTGAAATCTTATTCATAAACTTCCTTCCCCCTGTATCTTGCTATGGCGGCAACATCCTTATCGCCCCTGCCGGAAAGGCAGCAGATAATAATATCCTCCTTGCTCATTTTCGGAGCAATTTCCATAACATGAGCAACGGCGTGTGCGCTTTCTATTGCGCAGATAATGCCCTCTGTTTTTGCAATATATTCAAAGGCATTAACCGCTTCATCATCCGTTATCGGAACATACTGCGCTCTGCCCGTATCCTTTAAATTAGCGTGCTCGGGGCCTACTCCGGGATAATCAAGACCTGCGGAAATACTGTAAACAGGAGCAATCTGACCGTATTCATCCTGGCAGAAATACGATTTCATACCGTGGAAAACGCCGAGCGTTCCCGTTGCCATGGTTGCGGCGGTTCTGTTTGTATCAACGCCCTTGCCTGCCGCCTCGCAGCCGATTAATTTAACATCCTTATCGTTTATAAAATTGTAAAACATTCCCATAGCGTTTGAGCCGCCGCCCACACACGCAACAACGGCAGAGGGAAGCCTGCCCTCTTTTTCGAGAATTTGCTCTCTTGCTTCCTTGCTTATTACGCTTTGAAAATCTCGAACAATCGTTGGAAACGGATGAGGTCCCATAACAGAGCCGAGAACATAAAGAGTGTCGTCAACACGGGAAACCCATTCGCGCATTGCCTCGTTTACCGCGTCTTTAAGCGTTTGAGTGCCTGTTGTTACGGGGTGCACCTTTGCGCCAAGAAGCTCCATACGGTAGCAGTTCAGTGCCTGACGCTCCGTGTCTATCTTACCCATAAAGATTTCACATTCAAGCCCCATAAGTGCCGCCGCGGTTGCGGTTGCAACGCCGTGCTGGCCTGCGCCCGTTTCGGCAATAACTCTTGTTTTGCCCATCTTTTTAGCAAGCAGGCATTGACCGAGAACATTATTTATTTTATGAGCGCCCGTGTGGTTTAAATCCTCTCTTTTAAGATAGATTTTTGCTCCGCCCAAATCCTCCGTCATATTCTTTGCATAATAAAGAAGCGACGGCCTGCCTGCATATTCCTTAAAAAGAGTATCAAGCTCTGCAACAAATTCGGGATCGTTTTTATAGTGCTCATACGCATTTTCAAGATTAATTATTTCATTCATCAGCGTTTCGGGAATATACTGACCGCCGTGAATACCGAATCTTCCTTTACTCATTTCTTACCCTTTCGATAAATGCTTTTATTTTTTCATAATCCTTATATCCGTTTACTTCAACAGCACTTGAAGCGTCAACGGCATAAGGCATTGTTTTTTCAATTGCCTGTTCAACGCTTATGCTTCTGTGATAGCAGAGAAAACAACACCTTGAAAAACAAAAAGCCCCGGCAGTATTATAAAATACTGCCGGGGACGAATAATTCGCGGTGCCACCCCGTTTTGCGAAAATATATGCTTTCGCACTCTCTGCAAGGTACTATCATACCTTCGACCACTAACGCAGGTCTGCTCGTTGCGTGATACTCGGCAAGTGCCTTTCAACGCACCCTCGGCGGTCCATTTAGCAAGCCGTTTACTGCCGCTTCCCAGCTACTGCGGCTCTCTGTGAGTTCGTATCCTGCTTTTATCTCCGCTTCAACGGTTTAGTCGGTTAAATTGTTTAATGCTATATTATCACTCTTAAATGAATTTGTCAACTGCTTTTTTCAAACTATTTTGCCGTTAACAATTTTTCCGCTGATGATTTCGCCGTTTGCGTTTCTTATTCCGCTGACGGCTCCGTTCCAATCCTGAGGCATTGCATTTTCAATAACCATAAGGGCAATTCCCGTCATAACACCGAAATTGCCGTCAATCTGAAACGGCGGATGAGCGCAAAACATATTAGGATATGTTCCTCCGCCCTGACCTCTCTTTTTAGAGGGCTTAACAAGGCTTAACTGATTTTTAAGAAGAACATTTGCCTTTTCGGGCTGCTTCATTTTTGCACGCACGCAAACCTTCCACGCAAGGCTCCAGCCTGTTCCGCCCTCGCCTCTTGCGCAAAGCGATTTATCAGCCGCATCTTCAAGCGCCTCTCCTGCCTTATCTGCGGCAGGGAAAATACAATAAAGGTGGCTTATGTGGCGGTGCTCGGGCTCACTTTCGCCGTATTCATCAATCCATTCGGGTATTCTGCCGTCTGAGGCAGGCTTAACCTGATTGATTTTCGGAGCGTCAAAGCCGAGCTTTTCGCAGTTTGAGAAAAATTCATAAAGAATTTCTCTGTCCATAGAGGGCATATAGGTTGTGTTTGCATTTTTACCGTTAAGCTTATATGTATTTTCGGGGGAAAGCGACGGGCAGGTAACAAGCTCACCGTCCTTTTCAACAAGAAAATCCTTATAAAACGCCAAGCTGCTTTCAAACAGAGGCATTATTCTTTCCTTATACGCTTCGTCCTTTGTGAAAGCATAATGGTTATAAAGCATATTGAGAAACCACGGAAGACCTGCCTGCCAATATGAATATGCTTGGCTTGCACTGTCGCCGTTCGGCGAGGTTGCAGGCTGGGTGCATCCCCAAATATCCGCATTGTGATGCGCGCACGAGCCGTTGCAGTTATAATATGCCTTTGCGGTTTCCTTGCCGTTATATGTCAGCTTTTCAACAAGCTCTGTTAACGGCTCAAAGCATTCGGGAAGATTAACAAAATCGCATCCCCAGTAATTCATCTGCGTGTTTATGTTTATTGTGTAGTTAGCACTCCACGGCGCGCGCAGGTGCTCATTCCATATTCCTTGCAGATTCATAGCCTGCGAGCCCTCGCGAGAGCCTGAAATAGTTAAATATCTGCCGAACTGGAAAAGAAGAGCGGCAAGCGCATTATCGTTTCCCGTGCTCTTAAACGCCTTAATTCTTTCGTCTGTTGGAAGGTCGCTTTCGCCGTCAAGGCTGAATTCAACTCTGTTGAAGAGTGAGGAGAAATCGTTTATATGCTCCTGCAAAAGTGCCTCGTAAGATAAATTTTCTGCTTCAAGAGGCTTTTGAGCCCTTGCAAGCGCATTTGCCTGAGGCATTGTTTTGAAATCGATATATGATGTTGCAAGCGAAACAAGAACCGTTATTTCCTTTTGGTTTTTAACGATAATTTTTCCCTTTGCAAAATCGGCATTACCGATAACTCTTGCTATGCCGCAGAATTTCATTGCCTTATCGCCGTACTGAACGGGCTTTTTTGAAAAATGATACGGCGGATAGCAAATCTCCGGAGCCGTTCCCGAAATAACAAGACTGTTATCCTTACATTCTATGCCGTATTTCAATTTACTGTCAAAGGTTATTTCGCAGGAAACGCCCTTTTCGCTTTTGATATTAACAACAATAAGCTGGGCAGGGTGGCTGACAAAAACCGTTTGCACAAAGCCGTCGCTCTCGGTTGTTGCAATGCCCTTTGAAATATCAAGGCTTCTTTTGTAGCCGTTTTTCGATATTCTTGATTTATATTTGATATTAAGATTTCCGAACGGCAGATAGCTTTCGCTCCACGCACCGTACATTTTTTTATTTAAAATATCCGCCGCCTCGCCTGGCTTGCCTGCAAAAACCCTGTCGCGCACCTCTTCAAGATGCTCATAGGCGTCTTTTTTATTCTTATCCTTTGGATAACCGCTCCAAAGAGTATCCTCGTTAAGAGCAATTCTTTCCTTTTTTATTCCGCCGAAAACCGTTGCGCCGAGCCTTCCGTTTCCGAGCGGAAGCGCCTCCTCAAACAGCCTTGCCGGCTTTTTATAATACAAAACATTTTTCATACAATATTCTCCCTTGCTCGCCGTTAATCAATTATAACTATACTATAATAGAAAAATTCTCCAAATGCAAGAAAAAAGACCTTTTCGAATAAATATCCAAAAGGTCCTTTGATTTTCTGTGTTTAGTTTTGCTTACCAGCCGAGACGGATAATTGTTATTGAACAGCTTCCCGTGCCTCCGCGGATTGCCGCCTGATGTCCCTCGGGAGTGTAAATATCAATTCTGCCGCCTGAGGAAAGTCCGCTGCCGCCCCTGTCAACAACTGTGTAGTTAGTTCCGTTTACGCTGATAACGGAGCCGAGAGGAAGCCAATTGCACGCAACATAATATGGGTTTGGCATACCCGTATAAACCTTCTTGCCCGAAGCGGTTACACCGTTTGACTTGCCGCAGCATTTTGCGCAGGAGCAATAATGAGTGTATTTACCCTTAATTGTTTGGCCTAACGAATAGCCCTTAGCAGACTGAACGCCGTTTGGCTCAACGCTTCCCTGCTTTGTGCCGACAATCTTAACCTCTGTTACAGGCTCCTTTGTTACGGTTGAGGAAAGCTCCTCCATTGAGGCTTCCCTGCCGTTGATATAGGTTACTCTGTATTCAACCTGCTTTTCGCCGTTTTGACCTGCAATCTCGATTTCGCTTGTGCCGGTGTCCATATCGCTGTTTTGCTTTATTTCTGTTGAATATTTAATTACTTCATTTCTTGTTTCTGTTTTAACGGTAACTCTGAAAACGGTTATTTCCATACCGTCCTCAATAGCGGTATCAAGTGAAGGCTCAACATAATCATCACCGTCAAGGCTTATGCCTGCAAGAGAAATAACATCTGCAACCGTTGAGCCGATTGCCGAAATGCTTGACGAGGTTGAGTCTGCATTAAGAATAACGGTTTTTACACCTGCAACATTGATTATCATTCCGTTTTCAACAGGAGCCGAAAGGCTGTAATCAATTTTACAATTCTCTGTGCTGATACCGATTTCGGCAAAAACCTCTGCCACCGTGTCTGCATAAACATTATAATCGGTTATGATTTCATCATATTTGATATAAACCGTGTTTAATCTGTCTATCGTGATAACTCCGCCCTCGCCTGCTTCAAAGCCTGCGATATTGAGCTTATCGTTTGCACCCAGAGTTATATTTGCTTCATTCAGGATTTCGATAGGTTGTGTTTCTTCAGTTGTAACTGTGTATTCCTTACCGTTATCGTTTATAACAACATCATATTCGCCTGTTACTCCTGCGAATGCAGTTGCCGTAAAGATACAAACGATAAGAACGAACGCAATTACCGTTGCACTTACAAGGCGCGAAATGCGCTTGAAAGAGACAACGCTTGATTCATTAATCATCTTAATCTCCTTTTTGTACCTAATTGATAATAAGCAGAAAAGCGTTTTTGTTTTTCGTCTTTTATAGGCAAAACCTTTGATTTACTTTCAGAGCATTTGACCGATTCGCCGCAGCTCTGCACTTATTATTTCTCAAGCCTTTGGCATTATAGTTATTTTTGCATAATGTGTCAATGTTCAAAAAAATATTTTTTTGTATAGTTTGCACAAAACCCAACCTTGTAACACCACAAGATACCCAACTCCAAATCAATATCTTGTGCTTTTTTGCTTTTGCGATTTATCGCGTTAAAGTAAATTTTTGGTAAAAGTTTTAGAAATTCAAAAAAGGATTGAAATAATTTTGTAACTTTTTCATTCAAAAAATCAAGTTTTAACAATATATTGTGGTTAGTTTTATATAATACCGCATTTTCAATCAATATATAGGTTTCGATTTTGTAACATTTCGGATTAATCACTAATTATAAATCATATTATAATGTATATAATATATAATTTTATTACATATTATTTTATTGATATGAAAGTGCAGGAAATAAAAAAGCACCCGAGGGCGCAATTGATGATTGACAATGAAAAACGCTTAATATATAATAGGATAACAGAAACGGAATATGTCTCAGTAGCTCAGTTGGATAGAGCGACCGCCTCCTAAGCGGTAGGTCGGAGGTTCGAATCCCCTCTGGGACGCCAAGCAAAAAGCACCCTTACGGGTGCTTTTTTCAATGATAAATGATATCCGTTCGTTGAACGGAAGAAATCCATCTTTAATGGATGAAATCCGCTTTGCGGATTAAAAAAAGCCACTCATCGCCGCAGCGATATCATACGCGTCAGCGTATTTCATACTGCAAAGCAGTATTTCTCCCGCCCGCAGAGGTGGATTTCATCGAAAAAGACCTAACGCTTCCGCGTTAGGTCTTTTTTTGGTGGAGCATAGGGGACTTGCCGTTTGCTTCGGCTACGCCTTGCACACTATTGGCTCGGCGACCGTTGCTTCGCAACAGTACCCGCCTCACCGCTCTTCGCTAAAAACAGTTCGCCGAACTGTTTTCTTAACGCTCAGACCCTCTCGGGTTCAAATCCCCTTTTTATCATATAAAAAGCAGAAAGCACAAAAATGTGCTTTCCGCTTTTTGGTGGAGCATAGGGGACTTGAACCCCTGACCCCCACACTGCCAGTGTGGTGCGCTCCCAGCTGCGCTAATGCCCCGTGCAAATATATTCTATCAACAAGTGCGCTGAAAATCAATAGAAAAATTTATATTTTCAAATTATAATACATTCGCATATCGCGGGTTTTCACTTATTTTGAAGCAATATTGAAAATCAAAATCGAAGCGCCCAAAACGGTTAAAACAACGCCGACGGCTCTGTTGAGCGTTTTCGGGCTTGCTTTATTTGCAAATTTTGCGGCTATCTGCGCCCAAATCAAGGTTGAAGCAACGCACAGTGCAAGGCAAACCCAATCGGGTGCGCCGCCGATTGCAAAATGACTTACCGCGCCCGTAAGCGCAGTGAACGACATAATAAAAACGCTTGTGCCGACTGCCGTTTTAAGCTCATAGCCGAGAACGCTTGTTAAAATCAAAAGCATCATCATTCCGCCGCCCGCACCGACAAAGCCGCATATAAAGCCGATTACCGAGCCGCACAAAACAGACTGAACAAATCTTTTTTTCGCGCTGACGCCCATCATTTTTTCCTTTGTTGTCATAACGGGCTTAACAATAAACTTTATTCCGAGAAGCAAAGTCATAACCATTGAGAAGCCGCCCATTGTGTTGCCGGGCACCTTGCTTGAAGCCCAGCTTCCCACAAATGTGAAGCAAAGCACGGTTATCATCATAACCAAGCCGTTTTTGATATCAAGATTTTTATTTTTCCCGTAAGTATATGCACTTGCAGCGCTTGCAAGAACATCGCTTGCAAGAGCAATTCCGACCGCCTCATAGGCAGGTATGCCGAGGAAGGTTATCAGCATGGGGCTTATAACTGCGGCGGCACTCATTCCGGCAAAGCCCGTGCCGAGACCTGCGCCCATTCCCGCAAGAAAGCAAATTATTATTTTTAAAAGC
Organism: Eubacterium sp.; assembly: GCA_022772725.1. Taxonomy (GTDB): domain Bacteria; phylum Bacillota; class Clostridia; order Oscillospirales; family Acutalibacteraceae; genus Eubacterium_R. The sequence goes on along the minus strand of JALEZT010000051.1, from coordinate 12,428 downwards.
ATATATTATCGCCGTCTTTTCATAAAATCATATATAAGTATTATAATCATTATATAGCTTTTTGCAATAAACAGTTTAGCCAAAGTGTAATACAATAACCTTAAACGATTTGCTTTATTTGAGTAAATATTAAAATTCTTATCAAAATAGTTGCACAAATGTCAAATCTTTGTTAAAATTAAGTTGATTTACTATTTTGAAAGGAGCTTTTTTATGTCTGAAAAAATTGAAAAGCAAAAAAAGTATATGAAGTTTTCAGAGATAATCACATTCGGTATAGGCCTCTTCGGCGTTGCCCTTTTAACCGGATGGATGCCGGACTACACGGCAACATTCTTTGCCGACTTCGCATTCAAGGGCAAAGGCTTCGATCCAACAACAATGTCTAATGCAATTTCGCAGGTTTTCTTTGTTGCCGGAATTATCGGTGCTGTCTGCGAGCTTGTTATCGGCTATCTTGTTGACCGAACAAGAACGAAATTCGGAAAGGTTAAGCCGTGGGTTGGCTTCGGTGCAGTTCCGCTTGCAATAGTTTCGCTTTTCGTTTTCGTTGCACCTAAAATTGATTCGCAAATCCTTGCAATCATCTGGATGTATGTTGTTTACAGCTTATACACTGCTGTCTCCTGCGCTGTTGAAAGCCCTGCAAACTGCTTCGGCTCGCTTTGCTCGCCTAATCCGAGCGAGCGTTCAACCGCAATTTCCATCGCCTCCTTCATGCGAGCTGTCGGTCAATCGGGCGGTATGGTTGTTGTTATGGTTGTTGGCCTTGTTATGAAGGCATTAATGGGCAAGCAGCAATACAAAAATGCAGAGGGACAGGGCCTTGACCTTGTTATCTCAACCGCTATATGCGCACTCGGATTAATCCTTTTTGTTATGATTTTCTTTGTAAACAACAAGGAAAGAGTTCCGTTTACGCAGGAAAAGGTTAGCATTAAGGACTCTATCAAGGTTGTTTTCGGAAACAAAAACCTTCTTATGGTTTCGCTTACAAAGCTTTGCGGCTTCGGACGCGGCGTTTACGGCACCGTTTCTCTTTACATAGCAATTTACCTTTTAGGCTCCAAGGACCTCAAGCTTGCGCTTCTTCTTCCTATGGGTATAGGAACAGCGGTTGGAACACTTCTTGTTAACTTTGTTCTTAAAAAGTTTTCAACAAAGAAAACATTTATCATTTTCTGTATTTACGGTGCTTCCTCGCTTGCAATTCTTTATCTTGTTTCAAGCGCAATCGGATTTAATAAAACACTTATCATTCCGTTCCTTATCATCAATTTCTTCTGCGGTATCCAGCACGGTAACACAAACACAACGCCGAACATTATGATTGCCGACTGCGTTGATGAAATTGAATATAAAACCGGCAAGCGTCAGGACGGTATTGCTTATGCCGGCTACGGACTTTTCTCAAAGGTTGCTTCTGCATTCACAAAGGGTCTCGGCCCCTGGCTCCTTTACACTTGGTCGGGATATCAGGTTTCGCAGAACGCAAATGTTGCTTATGCGGCTCAAACAGATACAACTCTTAACCGTATGCTTATGATTTACACAATCATCCCCGCAATTTTCGTTCTTCTTCAAATGGTTCCGATTTTCTTCTATGATAACGTTGGCAAGAAGAAGGAAACAATAACCGCAGTTCTTCAAGAACGCCGCGCGGCTATTGCGGAAATGGACGAATATGAAGCAACTCATCCTCAGGACGAGGCAGAATAAGGAGAGGAGGTAATATTTATGGCTAAGGAAAAAAAGGGTTTTAATTATACGCTTTATGCTTTAATAGCATTCATTCTTGTTGCGGCTATTCTTGCGGCAACAACCGTTATTACCTTCAAAAGCAAATATCTTGCTTTCAATTCCGAGGAGCTTGCCGTAAACTATGTTGACACGGTTGCTCAAACGGGAGACGGCTATAACGCCTATAAATTTACTCTTTCCTCAAAGAGCGATAAATACGGCGATTATATCCGCAAATATTATATGTATCCGCTTATCTATCCCGGCTACGAGGCAGGAATGGACGGCGACGCCTTTGACGCTCTTAAAGAAAACGGATATGACACAGACGCTCATAAATCAGACGCAACGCTCAAGGACAACGGAACACTTGCCGGTCAGCTTGCCGACAGAATGTATCCCTACTATGTTGAGCTTATGAAAACATACGGCTGGGATAATTATGACGCTGTTTACACAAATTACTTTAACCGCCTTGTTGAAGAAAGAAAGGCAATTTTCGGTGATGATTATCTTTCTGACGAGGTTATGTTTACCGCTCTTGAAGCAAATGTTGAAGCCTACGGAAAGGCCTTAACAGGAACCGAGAAGGAGCTTGCCGCAGACGAAAAAACCGTTATCCAAGAGGAATCAACAGGACTTTATCAGGTTAAATACGGTGAGGATTATAAGCTGACCGCAACGGCAGAGCCTGCAAAGGCTATTGAGGACCTTGACGCTTACAAGGCTTCCCTTAACGCAGACGTTCTTAAAACATACGGCGTTGAAATTGACGATATTTCCGCCGCCGCAACCGTTACGGTGAATGTTACGCTTGAAGACGGCACGGTTATTGCAACAGTTGATGTTAACGAGGTTAAAATCGGCAACACCTGGTATGTTGATAACACAACAACAAGCACCGCCGCCCTTTATGCAATAATGACCGAAACGGGATTTAATGCTGTAGCAGAATAATAAATTTTAAAGGCTTCGGAAGCAATTCCGAAGCCTCAGCGTGTAGAAAAGGTCAAATAACAAATTTCTACACGCTGTGAGACTTCGAGAAATGGAACTGAATTTCGTTTTCTTGCGAGCGGGAGCTGTACAAAGGTACTGCCCCCGAGCAAAAAACGAAAAACGCTAAAAGCGGCATAAATTCGATATTTATGCCGCTTTTCAAATGTTTTGATGCTTATTATTCGCGGGCGAACACAGTTCGCCCCTACGAGCCATCTTGATTTTTCTTTTTTATTCAGCGTGGTTCAGACCACTTTATCGACAGTCTGAGGCTTCGGAAGCAATTCCGAAGCCTTTTGTCATTTGATTATATAATGATTAAATGTTTTTTGTATGGGTCGCGACCCCGACGCTCCGTAAAACAACGGCAAATCTCGGAACGCCGAGGACGGCGTTCCCTACGGGGTATATAAAACCTCAATAATGTTTCGTAGGGGTCGGTTTCCACGCCGACCCGTTTATTTAGGCAAATCTCGCACAATTTAAAAACACATTTTCATATCATTATAATGTTATTATATTTCAAATCTCTTGCAAAATAATAATATATATTGTATAATTAATCTGTATTTATACGCAAAAAAAATCAGGAGGAAACTTTATGAATTTAAAATTAAAAAGCAAAAAAGCGATTTCGCTTTTGCTGGCGGCATTGCTGGCATTTGCAATGCTTCCCACGGCAATTATCGGCTATGCCTTACCGGGCGATTATTCATTTTCCGCTGAAACAGGCGAGCTGAGCATTAACACAACGGCAGGAATCACCGCATGGACAAGTGAGGTTTCCGCCACTGATGTTAAATCCGTTATCATCAGCGAAGAGGTAACGGAAATCAATTCCTCTGCTTTTCAGGACTTAACAAACCTTGAAAGCGTAACCTTTGAGGGCGATATCAGCTTTACCGCAGGAGGCATTTTCGCAGGTGCAACCTCTCTTAAAACAATTGTTTTTAACGGCGAAAGCAGTCTTTCAATCGGTGCTTTTAATAACGCGCATAATATTGAAACGATTACCTTCGGCGGAAAAACAAAAATCGCAAACAGTATATTTGGCAACTGCTCAAAGCTCACGGAGCTCACCTTCCCCGCAGGCTCTACCTTTGAAGTGGGTTCTTTTTCCGGCTGCCCTGCTCTTGAAAAAGCAACCTTTGAGGGCGATGTTGATTTATCCGCAGGCGGTATTTTCTCAGGTACACCCGCTCTTAAAACACTTGTTTTTAAAGGCAAAAGCAAGATTTCAAACGGTGCATTTGCAGGATCAAGCAAGCTTGAATCAATCAGCTTCGGCGGAAAAACGGAAATCACAAACGGTGTATTCTCCGACAATTCAAAGCTTACGGAGTTAACCTTCCCCGCAGGCTCAATCTTTGGTCCGAGCATTTTTTGCAGCTACACCGCTCTTGAAAAAGTAACCTTTGAGGGCGATGTTGATATATCCGCAGGCGGTATTTTCTCAGGCACAACCGCTCTTAAAACAGTTGTTTTTAAAGGCGAAAGCAAGATTTCAAACGGTGCTTTCAACGGTGCGGCTAACATTAAAGAGATATTCTTCGGCGGAAAAACGGAAATCGCAAACGGTGTGTTTGCCAACAATTCAAAGCTTACGGAGGTAACCTTCCCCGCAGGCTCAACCTTTGGTCCAAGCATTTTTTACAACTGCACCGCTCTTGAAAAAGTAACCTTTGAGGGCGATGTTGATTTATCCGCAGGCGGTATTTTCTCAGGTGCAACCGCTCTTAAATCAATTATTTTCAACGGCGAAAGCAAGCTTTCAAACGGTGCTTTCGACGGTTCGCCTAACATTAAAGAGATATTCTTCGGCGGAAAAACACAGCTTGGAAACGGAATATTCAGATACAATTCAACGCTTACCGAGCTTACCATCCCCGCAGGCTCAACCTTTGGTATGGCTGTTTTTTCCTACTGTGATGCTCTTGAAAAAGTAACCTTTGAGGGCGATGTTGATTTATCCGCAGGAAGTGTATTCAGCAATACAACAGGCTTAAAAGAGATTGTTTTCAACGGCGAAAGCAAGCTTGGAAACAACAGCTTCTCAAACGCAGAAAATTTGAAAACAATAACATTTGCAAAGAAAACATTTTTGAATTCAGGCGCGTTCAACGAAATCGGCACGGCACTTGAAGACAAAACCGATGTTATCGTTCTTCCCGAGGGAAGCACGGTTTCGGGAAGTGCCTTCTGTGGTTCAAATGTTTCAGGCATTAAATTTACGGATAAAACTCCGCAACAGAATTTTGACTCAAATATATTCAATACTTGCGAACCCGGCACAATAATCTATGTTCCGTGCGTGTCCTTGGATGCTTACACAGCGGCGCTTAACGGCAGTGGAAATACCGCAGATTCTTTGGACTTCACAATAGAGCCATATCACACCTTTGTTGACGGAATTTGCGAATGCGGCGAGCTTGCTCCCGTTATGCCCGTAACGGTTAACGGCGGCTCGGGAAGCGGAGATTATTATGACGGCGCAACCGTAACAATTAAAGCAAACGCACCTGCACAGGGCAAGGCTTTTGATAAATGGATTGTTGAAAGCGGCAATGTTGTGCTTGCAGACGAAAACAGCGCCGAAACAACATTCGTTATGGGCAGCGAAGAGGTTACGGTTACCGCAACCTACAAAAACGCACCAATCGTTGATGACGGCAAAACAGACAATTCAAACCAAGCAAACACCTCAAACAAAACGGAAAACACAACCGCAGATAAAAGCGCAGACAAGAGCACAAAGAGCCCCGCAACAGGAGCAGATTTCGGTGTTCTTATGTGGGCGATGCTGCTTCTTGTCAGCGGCACCGGTGTTGCAATCGCAACAATCTCCAAAAAGAAAAAGCAGGAAAGAGATAATATCCGTTAATTAAGCAACACATAAAAACAAGCCGAAGCAAAATGCTTCGGCTTTTCGTTTAGGTTATATAATAATTTAAATGTATGTTTGTAGGGGTCGGTTTCCACGCCGACCCGTTTTTTTGCGGAACGCCGAGGACGGCGTTCCCTACGGGGCATATCAAACCCAAATGATATTGTGTAGGGAACGGGTTGCCCGTCCCGATTATCGGGAAAACGCAGTTTTCCCCTACGGTATAGCATTTAGATTATATAACAATTTCAATGCGTGTTCGTAGGGGTCGGTTTCCACGCCGACCCGTTTGTTCGGCAGGAGCAAATCTGCGATTCGGCAGGAGCAAGCCCCTGCCCTACAGGGCATATTAAAACCTAAATGTTTTTGTAGGGAGTGGCGGTCTCACCTGTCGATTCGGTCGGTGCTTCTGCTGACGCAGAGGTGTCCACCGGACACCCGCACCCTCGACACTCCGTGCAACAACGGCAAATCTCGGAACGCCGAGGACGGCGTTCCCTACGGGGCATATAAAACCCTAAATGATTTTCGCTTCGCAATTACGGTGCATAATTTTTGTTTATTTCCTTAATGGTTTTCTGCGTTTCGGAAACAACGCTTTTAATCTGCGAGCCCTCCTGCGCCTTGCCTTGAAGATAGATTATTTCAAATTCGTTTTCATCATAATCATCATTATTGCAGAAGGTGGGCACCTTATATCCCTTTTCGTTAAACTCTTTTCTGTAAACCTTTTCGCCGTTTAACTCATAGGTTAAATGGCCGTAGCTGCTGTTTACAACCGCAACAAACGGAGAGGAAAACTCCCCTAATTCATCCATTTCGCTTATGCGGCTTGTTGCCTTCCATTTCTTAGAAGTGTCCTTATTATAAACATAGGTGTTGCGGCAGAGATTTGTTTTTGAGCCGTCTCTTTGAAGAATATAAAACCGTTGCTCGCTCTGCTCATTTTGCAGGGTGCTTACACCGTCATTTTCAAGCGCCTTAACCGCCGAGCTTCCGTTCCAATAATATATTTCAAGGCGGTACTCGGGCTCGGTTGTCATTTCATAATTACCCTTTTTATCCTCGCCGGCAATCTTTTTATCGTATCTGTAAACAACAAGAAGCTCATCTGTTCCGTCTGCATTGAAATCTATTAAATCAACAACGGCAAGACCGCCTGCAAAGCAAACAGTTGATGACGAATCATAATATGCCTTGCCGTATTTATCGTTGTATTTTTGTATGATTTCATAATACGCTTCTTTTCTTAACTGCTCGGCACTTTTTGACGCCTGAATTTGCTGAATTGTTTGCGTGTTAAAGCTCGCGAGCGCAGAGGTTACCGCCTCTGTCATTCTTTCCGCTCTTTTATCCGTTAGGCAGGAAAGCTTAATCGTTTCAAAATCAACGCTGTTTATCTTTCCGTTAACAACATAAATATCATTAACCGCATCATATTCGCAATCCTTGGACGGCTTAAACTCCTTTGAGCCGAGCGAAAGCAAATTCATTTTTGTTTCGTCTGCAAGCTCTCCGATATAATATTTACCGGAATGATGATATATTGAAATCCAGCTTCCCGCAGAGGCGTTATCGGCAAGCGAATTTGCCTTGCCCGAATATTTTTTAACGAAATCTGCGCCGTCATAGCCCCAAACCTCAACATAATAAACGCTTGCACTGTAATAAGAGGCAAGAAGCTCGGGCTTTGAGTCGCCGTCAAAATCCATCTGCCTTGCATAAACAAGACCGCTTAAATAATAGCTTTCTCCGTCCTCCGAGAGCTCTGCCTTGCAAACGCCGTATTCGGAAAGAAGCTGAGTGCAAACCTCGCCCGCCGCAGAATAATATCTTGCGGAAACCGTGTTTGCTTTTTTCAGCTCGGCAGAAAAAACAACGCAGGTTATTATAATCGAAGCGGCAATAAGAACGGCAATACCTGCGGAAAAGCTGATCCTTGCCCTTCTGCTTTCGGGCGACGCGGTGCTCGTTAGCCTTTCAAGAGCACGCTCTCTTGCACCGTAGATAAAATTAGTCAGCGTCTCCTGCACATCGGCGGCTTCTATTTTATGAAAATGAAATTTAGACGGGCGTTCCTCGTAATCATCGAAATCATCGTCAAAATAATTATATTTGCTCAGCCTCTCCACCTCTTTTCCGAATTATATTTAACAAAAAATTATTTCATAAATCTGATATCGTTGCCCTCTAAAACAAGCGTTGAATATGCGCCTGCAAGACGGCTTGTTATTCTTTGATTATAATCTCTTTCCAAATCGTCATAATCAAAATTTGTGCTTATTATTGTAGGCTGGTTTTTTAAAATCCGTGTGTTGATAATATTATAAAGACACGCAACGGAATACTGATTTTTATATTCCGTTCCCAAATCGTCAATAATGAGCAAATCGGCGTGAAGAACATTATATTCATTATAGTATATGCCCTCAGACCTGCCGAAATTTTCATTCTGCAAATCCGAAAGAATATTTTGACTTGTGCCGTAAACAACCGAAAAGCCCTTGTTTATAACAACATTTGCAATTGCAAGGCTTAAATGCGTTTTACCGAGACCCGTTCCGCCCATAAAAAGTATGCTTGGCGAATGAAGATTAAACGACTGCGCATAAAGGCGGCAGGAATTGAGAATTTTTTCTGCCTTTTCACGCGGAGAAACGCCGTTTTCCATAGCCTCGGCAGGATAATAATTTACATCAAAGCTATCAAAGGTGCATTGCTCAAGCGGAGCAAGCTTTTTCAGAGAATTGCGCTCAATATCTTTAAGAAGCTCTCTGTGGCACGAGCAAAGCCTTTCGCCTATATAGCCGCTGTCCTGACAGGCAGGGCAGGTATATTTTAGAGTGAGCGCATCGGGCTCAAAGCCGTTTTTAACGAGCAACGCCTTTTTCTTTTCTTGAAGCGCAAGGCTTTCCTGCTTGAGCTTTTCTATTTCCTCCTGCGGATTATCACTTTTAAAAAGCAGGGTTGAAATGCTCAGTCCTATTTGAGAAAGCCTTTTTTGAATGTCGGCAAGCTCGGGGATTTTGCTTTGTGCCTCTGCCGTTCTTTGCTGTAAATCAAGCGTTGCATTATCTCTTCTGTGTTGAAGAATGTTTATTGCTTTTTGATAGGTTTCTGTTGTGTAAGGCATTTTATGCTCCTTTAAATCAATATTTAATATCCGTGTTGCTTAAATCCTTTTTCCTTTTATCCTTTAAATCGTAAGTGGGAGCACGGCTGATTTTTCCGCTTTTTGCGTTTTCAGCCTCCTCCTTTTTCTTTTTATATTCTTCAAGGCTCTTTTTATACTGCGCAGGCGTTTTTATGCCTGCCTTTTTCCAGTTTTTAAGGATTTTATCAACATATCTTAAATTAGGATTATCAATGTTTTCCTTCATTTCATCAATGGCAAGCTCTATCATTTCCATTGAAAAATCGCTTTTCCATTGATTAATCATTTCCATTTGAGAAACAGTGGGCGTTTTTTTACTTATCTGCGCGCGCTCCTTTATTGTTTGCCAAAGGCGGCCGCCCTGTTCAAGCGCACGGATTTTCTCCTCTGCCTCTTCAACGGTTGTTATTCCCTCATCAAGCCATTTTTCAGCTATTTTATAAAAATATCCTGCGCTGATTGCTCTGCCTGCTTCGCGCTCGCGCCTGCAATAGCCCAAAAGCATTAAAACTGCACCGTAGCTCAAGCCGTAAAAGGTAACAAGATTTACTATCATTTCCTGCTCGCTCGGGCTTATCGTTCTGCCGTACGCCTCCTGCGCCTCGTTAAGAAGCTCTGCTATTTCGGGATTTTCTCCCGCAAGGCAGGCAATATCCTTTGGCGAAAGATTAGGAGCGGATATTTTTATCTCCTGCTTTTCCTTTTTAACGGGCAGGGGCTTTCTAATTTCCTGCTTTGGCTCTGCCTCGGCAGGCTTTTGCAATTTTTCGGGCTTTAATGCTTCCTCTCCCGAAGGGCAAACAACTCCCTCGGCTTGCCAAAATTCCATTATGCTTCTGACATCCGAAACGGTTATACCGAGCCTTTTGGAGATTTCCTCATCTGTTGAAATTCCCGCACTGCTTAAAATTATGAGCAATGCCTTTAACTGATATTCACTTGCAAGCTTTAAATATTTTTCGGCAACCGCCTGCGGAACGGAAAACATTCCGCTTTTCCACAAATCACCGATAGGTAATATTTGATATTCCATATTAAAATTCGCCTAATTTCCCACTTTATATAATTATACATTCTAATTTTAACAAAAAGAATAAGCAATGTAAATAGATAAATAGTTAAGAACAGATAATATTTTTACTTTTTAGTGTTGACAAATCGGCTTTCATTGGTTATAATTCTATTACAACTTGCGGATTTAGCTCATCCGGTAGAGCGCCACCTTGCCAAGGTGGAGGTGGCGAGTTCGAGTCTCGTAATCCGCTCCAATGAAAAAACCACTTTTGTTTGATAACAAAAGTGGTTTTTTCAATTAAATCCGTCCGCAGACGGAATAAATCCATTTTACAATGGATGAAATCCCTTTGTGATGAAAGCCGCCTCGCGGCGGAATAAATTCCTTTTAAATTTTATGACAACCGAAAAGCACCTGCAATCGCAGGCGCTTTTTTATTCATCAAAAACGGTTGAGATAACCTTGGGCGAGTTGGGAGTTGAATAATCAAAGCGGCTTATATGGTCATCCTTAACGAAATATGTTAGCTCCTGCGCCATTTCCGATTCCTCAAACGCTTCAACAACAACAAGCTTTATTTTCATCTTATCGGGCAAAACGGATTTTATGTAAACCGCAACGCGCTGACCCTCAAAGAGCATATCGCACGGCTCTGCAAGGCCTGCCAAATTCGGCATAAGCTCAACAAAAACGCCGTACGGCTCTATGCTTCTGACAGTTCCCGTAACGGTTTCTCCCGGATTGAAGAGCATTGCATTTTCGCTCCATGTGCCGAGAAGCTCTTTGAGCGAAAAGGTTAGCTTTTGCGGCTCTCTTTTTCTTAAAACCGCCTTTATACATTCGCCCTCATAAAGCCTTTCGCGAGGATGATTTATTCGCGAAACGGAAAGCATATCAATCGGGATAAGCGCGTTAAGCCCTGCGCCTATATCAATGAACGCACCGAACTTTTCAAGATGAGTTACACGCGCGTCAATAATATCTCCCTCGCGCAGATTATCAATATAAGTTTTTTTACAGCCGAGCTGAACCGCCTTTCGCGAAAGAATTGCGCTTATGTTTCCGTAATCATCACGCTGAAAGCCGAGAATAACGAAGCAAACGGGCTTATTAACCTTTGAAATAAGGGCGATATCGCGCGTTGTGCCGTCATCAATTCCTATTGCGCCCTCCTCCCTTGGAATAACGCCTCTTATAATTCCCAAATCAACATGAAGGTTATGCTCACTGTCGCAAAGAAGCACTCTTGATTCAATAACGCTTCCGTTCATCATTGCGGTTTTTACCTCTTCAAGCGTATCAAAGGTGCGCAAAAGCGCGGGATTTTGACCCTCGGGATAAAATTTCATAACATCACTCTCTTTATTATAACGGTAGCAATTCCGACCACGGCTCTGCGCGGCAGATATTGCACTATATGTGTCTGTTTTAATTCTATGCAAAAGAAAGCTCAATTATGTTGTAAACCTTGATTAAATGTGCTACAATATGGTTTAAAACAGATAATATATTTATAATATAAAGCGTAATAATGAGCTTAAACGGTGGTTGTTATGGATTTAAAGCTTCACGATATTGTTATTATGAAAAAGCCCCATCCCTGCGGCTCAAAGGAATTTGAGCTTTTAAGGCTCGGAGTTGATTATAAATTCAGGTGCCTCGGCTGCGGACGGGAATTTATGGTGCCCAGAATTAAGGCGCAGAAAAATATAAAAGGTGTTAAAAATGTTTGATAAATTAACCGAAGTTGAAAAAAGATTTGAAGAAGTGAACGAGCTTGTGTGCAAGCCGGAAATCGTTTCCGATTTGGAGCAATACACAAGGCTGATGAAGGAGCTGAAGCAATTAACTCCCGTTGTTGAAAAGTTTAGGGAATACAAAAAGGCTCTTTCGTCTAACGAGGAATGCAGAGCAATGCTTGACGAGGGCGGAATGGACAGCGACTTTGCCGAAATGGTTAAAGAGGAATTTGAGCAAAGCAAGGAGGATATCGAAAGAATATCAAACGAGCTGAAAATTCTGCTTTTACCGAGAGACCCTAACGATTCAAAGAATGTTATTATTGAAATAAGAGGCGGTGCAGGAGGAGAGGAAAGCGCTCTTTTTGCAGGTGTTCTTTTCAGAATGTATTCTATGTACGCCGAAGCAAAGGGCTTCAAAACAGAGGTGCTTAACGCAAGCGAAACAGGGCTTGGCGGATACAAGGAAATCAGCTTTTCCGTTGAGGGCGACGGCGCATACAGCCGCTTCAAGTTCGAAAGCGGAGTTCATCGAGTTCAGCGAGTTCCCGAAACGGAAAGCCAGGGCAGAATACACACATCAACAACAACGGTTGCCGTTTTGCCCGAGGCGGAGGATGTTGATTTTGAGCTAAACGAAAAGGATTTGCAGATAGACACCTTCCGTTCAAGCGGCGCAGGCGGCCAGCACATAAACAAAACCTCCTCCGCAATAAGAATAACTCATATTCCCACGGGAACGGTTGTTGAATGTCAGGATGAGCGAAGCCAGCACAAAAACAAGGAAAAGGCGCTTAAGGTTTTGCGCTCCCGACTTTATGATGCAGAAAAGGCAAAGCATGACGCCGAAATAGCAGGCGAGCGCAAGGCGCAGGTTGGCACGGGCGACAGAAGCGA
>JALEZT010000033.1 GCA_022772725.1 Eubacterium sp. | reverse complement strand
CGATGTTGTAAACGCTCTTAAAGAAATGGGAATCCCTGTCCTTCGTTGGCCGGGCGGTTGCTTTGCGGACGAGTATCATTGGAAGGACGGTATCGGCGAAAAATCAAATCGTAAAAAGATGATAAACACTCATTGGGGCGGTGTCGTTGAGGATAATTCCTTCGGCACACACGAATATTTTGAGCTTTGCCGTCAGCTTGGATGCGATAGCTATGTAAACGGCAATGTCGGCTCAGGCACCGTTGAGGAAATGAACGAATGGGTTGAATATATGACCTTTAACGGCGTTTCTCCAATGGCAGAGCTTCGTAAGAAAAACGGCAGCGAAAAGGCTTGGAATTTAAAATATTTCGGAGTAGGCAATGAGAGTTGGGGATGCGGCGGTAATATGGACCCCGAATATTACGGTTGCCTTTTCAAAAGATATAACACCTATGTACGCGATTATAATCCCGATAATAAAATATACAGAATTGCCTGCGGACCTAATGTTGCCGATTATCATTGGACAGACAGGGTTATGGATAAGGTTAAGCACAAGGCAAACGGCATTTCTCTTCATTATTACACTATCCCAACAGGTGTTTGGGAGCATAAGGGCTCTTCAACCGATTTTGACGAGAAGGAATATTACAGAACAGTCGGCAAGGCAAATAAAATGGACGAGCTGATAACACGCCATTGCGAAATTATGAGCAAATATGACCCTGCCCACAGAGTTGATTTAATTGTTGACGAGTGGGGAACTTGGTATGATGTTGAGCCCGGAACTAATCCCGGCTTCTTATATCAGCTCAACACAATGCGCGACGCTATCGTTTCCGCTTTAACTCTTAATATCTTTAATAAACATTCAGACAGAGTGCGTATGGCAAACCTTGCGCAAACTGTTAATGTTTTGCAGTCTGTTATTTTAACCGACGGCGAAAAAATGGTTAAAACGCCAACATATTATGTTTTCAAAATGTTTAAGTGCCATCAAAATAACACTCTTTTAGGCTCTTACATAACAACTCCCAACCTTTCGGCAGAGGATTATAAGCTTCCTCAGCTTACCGAGTCAGCCTCAGTTGATGAAAACGGCGTTATATATTCAACAATAACAAACACACACGCGAAAAAGGCTTCAAAAATTAAATGCCAGGTTGCCGCTTCAAAGGTTAAATCGGTTGAGGCTGAAATCATTACTGCCGATATGAAGGCTTATAATGATTTTGATAGCAATGAAAATGTTACTATTAAGGAATTTACCGATTTCAAAAAGACCGCAGACGGCTTTACCGCTAATATCCCTCCGTGCAGTGTTGTTAAATTTATTATTGAACGCTGATGGAGCACATCTGTAAAAAATGCCTTTTGCTTGAAGCGGGGGAGGCAGACGCTTATAAAACCGTTAAGGCTTATCTTGATAATCTTGACGCTTCGTTAAAGGCTGATGAAAAGCTATACAATAAACGCCTTTCTCTTTGCAGAGAATGTGAATTTCTTATTTCGGGTATGTGCAGAAAATGCGGATGCTATGTTGAAACAAGAGCCGCGCTAAAAGATAAGAATTGCCCGAATGTTGACAATAGATTATGGTAAATAAACGCCTGCATTTGCAGGCGTTTTAGACTTTCGATAAAGTGGTCTGAACCACGCTGATATCAAAAAATCTTATTTGTATTACTTTGTAGGGAGCGGCGACCCCGACGCTCCATTTATATTGTAAGCGTAACAAGGAAATGCCGCAGAAGCCTTTGCTTCTGCGGCATTTAGCGTTTTTCTTTTTTTGCTCGGAGGCAGTACCTTTGTACAGCTCCCACTCGCAAGAAAACGAAATTCAGTTCCATTTCTCGAAGTCTCCCAGCGTGTAGAAATTTGTTATTTGGACTTTTTCTACACGCTGAAACGCCTGCAATTTTACAGGCGTTTATTTTTTATCATTTTTGCCGATAATTACGGTATGAAAAAGATATTGAAAAATATAAGATTTATTCCTTATGAATATGCTCAAAAGCCCATTCTTCTTTATTCGGCTTTTTCGGTTATTGTTTATTTGCTTATGCTTTTAAAGGTTGATAATGCTTATAAGCTGATATTTATCGGCTTTGTTATCTGCTTGTTTTTCTGCCTGTTTAAGCGTGTAAAGAAAAAAATATATAAAATTATTCTGCTGATTTTTTGCATTGCATTACTGATTTTTTATTTTTTCTTTTCCGAAAAATTACTTTTTTTCATTGCCGAAAAATGCGCAAAAAATAATATTGCCTTCGGAGGTGTTTCCTCCTTGCTTAATTCAGTAGGAATATATGATTTGAATAATCTTATCTATAACTCCTCGTTAGGCGGAGCAAGATTTTACGGCGGAAAAATAATCTGCGGTGCCGTTAATATTGCAAATAGTATAAAAAGCAGTAATTCGGCTCTGTATCTAACCGGAAGAATACTTGCTCTTTTCTCTCTTTCGGGCGTATTGCTTACCTCACAAATAGACAGAAAGCAGAATTTTTTATTAATACTTTTTCTGCTTTCAAGCGGTATAGAAGCACCCTGCTTGCTGTTTCTTTTATTGTGTGAGCCTGCTCTCTATTTTCTGTTTTTAATACTGAGCTTTGCAGGATATCTTTTAAGCTCAATATTATCGGTTAAAGCGGTTTTTCGCTTTTCTCCGTCTGTTTTTGAAGCGATATTTTTAAGCGATAATAAAATATATCTTATCTGCCTTTGTGTGCTTTTTTGTGCAGTTTCATATTATCTTTCAAGGCTTGTAAAGGAGCGCAGAATATGATATATTTTTATCGGTGATGATATGGATATCAGAGAAGAGCTTTTTGCTAATATGGATTTGGAATATAAACAGTTTCACACAAGGCTTGTTCCGAATATCAACCCCAACAGAATTATCGGCGTGCGTATTCCCGTGCTTCGCAAAATTGCAAGAAAAATAACAGATAATTCTTTTGATTGGGAATATTATGAGGAATGTATGCTTCACGGCTTATATATCGGATATTCAAGGCTTTCTTATGAGGAAAAGCTGAACTTGCTTGATGAATTTGTTCCTAAAATAGATAACTGGGCAGTGTGCGACAGCGTTTGTTCAACTCTTAAATTTATTGATAAAAATAAGGCTTCCTTTCTTGAGTATATAAAGAAATATATGTTTTCCGAAAAGGAATATGAAAAACGCTTTGCGATTGTTGTTCTTATGGATTATTATATAACCGATGAATATGCAGATTTTGTAACCGATTATCTTAAAAGCATTAAATCGGATTATTATTATGTAAATATGGCGGCTGCTTGGGCTCTTTCGTTTGTTTTTATTAAATATCCGGATAAGGTTCTGCCTCTTCTTGAAAATGCAGTATTAACCGATGAAATTAATAATATGACCATTTCAAAAATCAGAGAAAGCCTGCGAGTTGACAGAGAAACAAAAGAATATATCAAACAGTTTAAGAGAGTGCGAAAATAAGCTTTTCGCACTCTTTTATTATTACAATTTTGTAATGGAGTTTATTTGCTTATTGTGATAAAATCTAATTGAGGTGAATTGTATGAATTTGTTTTTGCTTGAAGATGACAGTGCTATTGCAACAGGTCTTGCTTATTCTCTGCAAAATGAGGGCTATACCGTTTCAATTGCCAAAACAGTTAAGGAAGCGCGCGAAATTATTTCTAATGAAGATTTTTCTTTATATATTCTTGATTTAACCTTGCCGGACGGAAGCGGCTATGATGTTTGCAAGGCTATAAAGAAAAGGGGAGATTTTCCCGTTATTTTCTTAACCGCCTATGATGATGAGGTTAATGTTATTATGGGGCTTGAGCTCGGTGCGGACGATTATATTTCAAAGCCGTTTCGCGTTAAGGAATTAATGGCAAGAATAAAAACAGTTTTGAGGCGTTACAGCCGTGAGAGTGCAGACGGCATCATAAAAGCAGGTAATCTTGTTATAAACACAAACGAAGCAAAGGTTTATAAAAATAATAATGAAATCATTCTTACTGCAACAGAATATAAGCTTCTTTTAACCTTTTTGAATAATAAGGGAGTTATCCTAACAAGAACAAGGCTACTTGAAAATCTTTGGGATGTTGAGGGCGATTTTATTAATGATAACACCTTAACGGTTTATATAAAACGCCTTCGCGATAAAATAGAGGATAATCCGTCTAAGCCTGAGCTTATTAAAACTATCAGAGGATTGGGGTATATAACGCAGGATGAAAAATTATGATTCTTATAAAACGCTCGCGCTGACCGCTTCTTTAAGCATTATTGCCTGCACAGTAATTATGTTTATTAATATGCCAAGCGGATTAATCGCACTTATTCTTTGCGTTGTGTTAAATTTAATATTCTTTTTGAACAATAAAAACAGATACGATAAAATCAATGAACTTAATAATTATCTTTCGCTTG
>JALEZT010000020.1 GCA_022772725.1 Eubacterium sp. | reverse complement strand
AGCCAAATTTAAAAACTTGGCTCTGTGCCTATGGTTGCGGAGGCAGGACCGACAAACCCACTCATTATCGAACAATCCACCGAATTGTTCTCCCAATCAGCTTCGCCCTGCGGGCTTGCTTCTTGGAAACTCGTTCGCAGGTCCGAGTCCTTTCTATCATAATTATAAAAAAAACAGACACCGAAACGGCGTCTGTCTTTTTATGGTTGCGGGGGCAGGACTCGAACCTGCGACCTCCGGGTTATGAGCCCGACGAGCTTCCAACTGCTCTACCCCGCGATATGTTGTTTTCCTCTGCGGAAATTACAATAGATATAATATATCATTTAGCAGAAAAAAGCAAGTGTTTTTTGAAAAAAATTTCAAACAATATTTACGGTGAGTGATATTGAAAAAATTATTTGACGCTTCTGTTGATTTGGCGTCGCAGATTGTTGAAAACGGAGGAGAGATTTCGCGCGCCGAGGAAACGGTTTATAAAATCTGTTCATTTGCAGGCGCAAGCGAGGTTAATGTTTTTATTATTCCGTCGCTTATTTACGCAAGCGCGGTGTTTAACGGTCAGCGATATTCCTCAGCAAAGCGCATATATAAAAATGAAATGAATCTCGGTGCGCTTGAAGAGGCAAATAATATTTCCCGGAAAATCTGCCGAGAAAGCTATAACGAAAAGCCGATTGATTATAATTATTCTCCCATCGTTAGAATTTTATGCACCGTTCTTGCAACCGCCTCCTTTTGTATTTATTTCGGCGGAACGCCTGTTGACGCAATTTTTTCGGGGCTTTCGGGAATACTCATCGGCAATATTCCTTATAAATACAGAGAGTTTAATATTTTTTCAAAAACGCTTATAGAAGCAACCGCAAGTGCCGCTCTTGCATTTCTTCCTCTCGCCTTCGGAATTTCCGTTAATCCCGATAAAATTATGATAGGCACTATTATGCTCTTTATCCCCGGAATGAGCATAGGCTCATCAATCAGAGATTTAATGAGCGGAAATCTTGTTGCGGGAATACTTCAACTGACGGAGGCGCTTTTTACTGCGCTTGCCATTGCGCTCGGCTATTCAGCGGTGCTTATTTTGACGGGCGGTGAGCTTTTTGGTTAAAATCATAACCTGCGTCTTGGGAACACTCGGCTTTTGCGTTATCCTCTGTATTTCCTCAAATAAAATTATTTGTGCAACGGCAGGCGGAGCTGTTTCCGCGGTTGCTTCCGTTTTGCTGATGAATAGGGGGTACGGCATTTTTCTTTCAACCTTTTTTGCTATGACCGCCGTTTGCGTTTACAGTGAAATTTTCGCAAGATTGCTTAAAACCCCCGCAAGCGTTATTCTTGCTCCTGCAACCGTTCCGCTCTTGCCCGGCGGAAGCCTTTATTATATGATGAGCTATCTCGTTCGCTTCGATTACTCAAAGTTTGCCTTTTATGCAAAAGAAACCGTGCTGACGGGCTTTGGCATCGCTCTCGGCACGGTTTTCGTTTCTCTTGTTGTAAAAATTATTAAAAATCCTTAATGTCTTGTGTCGTCGTCAAAGCATTCGCAGAATCTTGCGGCAAAGGACGGCTCCTCTCCCGCAGAATAAAGGTGTGAAACATCGCCGAAGCCGAGGCACCTGAACGAAGCAATGCCCTTTTCCCGTTCCTCCGAAGCAAGCGTTGTAACAGAGGAGGGAAGCGCAACAAAATTGTGCCACAGCGGCATAGGCGAAATGCCTAAAATATGGCTTAATATAACACATTCAACTCCGAAATGGCAGAAAAGAACAATAGTGTCGTGATTAGAATTTGTAACCTCATAAAGCCTGCCGTTTCGTTTATATCCGTGCTTTTCAAGAAGCCTGTCAACTCCGCTGCAAACTCTTTCATATTCCTTTTTAACATTCAAGCTTTTCATTAGCTCAACATTAAGCCAATTGTCAAGAGAATAATAATCCTCCTGCTTAGTCCAGTAGGACGGCTTTCTGTCCCAGCACTGAACAATGCCCTCGTCGGCTTTTATTTTTCCCTTAAATTCGCAAAGCCAGTCAAGCGTTTCGGCTTTTCTTCCTGCCTTTTCAAGAGTGGCATTTGCTGTTTTCCTTGCTCTGCCGAGAGGAGATACATAATAGCTTTTAACATCAAGCCTTGATATTCTTCTTGAAAGCAGCTCTGCCTCCAAAAAGCCCTTTTCGGTTAGACTGTCGTGCTCATAATCAGGCTCCGCGTGCCTGCAAATAATGATTTTCATATTCTTTGCCTTTCGGTTTTATTATTTTTGATTTTACCACAAAAAAGCAGTTTTATCAATTATTTATAGACTTTTAATTTTGATTGTGATAATATTAAGCCAAGGGGTGAATTTATGGAAGAAGCTAAAACAAAAACCGATATTCGCTATGTCGGCGTAAAGGAAAATCTTGCCTACGGCTTTGCAAACGCAGGTCAGGTTTTCGGCTATAATCTTGTTGCGGGCGGTTATCTTTCTCTGTTTTTTACAAAGGTTTTCGGTATTCCCGAGGAAGCCGTTGCAACAATGATTTTAATTCTCGGAATATGGGACACAATCAATGACCCGCTTATGGGAAGCATTATAGATAAAACACGAACAAGATACGGAAAGCTTCGTCCTTATCTTATGCTTGTTCCCATTCCTCTTTCAATTGCAACCATAATGCTTTTTGCAGGTCCCGAAATTTTAGCAGATGCAAAAACAACAACTGTTAAAATCGTTTATATGTACATATCCTATTTTATATGGGAATTTTTCTATACAATCGGCGATGTTCCCTTCTGGGGTATGAGCACGGCGATTTCGCCGAGCCCGTCAGACAGAACAAGGGCAATATCCTCTGCAAGACTTATTTCGGGCGTTCTCGGAGGACTTTCAACAACCGTTCTTGTTGTTATGATGGATTTTTCAAACAAGGGCGTTTGGAGTTTAAGGCTTTCGCAGGATTTCCTCATTCTTGCAATTATTGCAGGAACGGCAGGTATGGCGCTCTTTTCTCTTGCAGGCTATAAAACAAAGGAAAGAGTTGTTCAAAGCGTAAAGGAGCCGTCTGTTCTTGAAGGCTTCAAGGTTATGTTTAAAAATAAGCCTTTAATGCTTATTATCGCAGGTAATGTTCTAGGAACGCTTGCAGGCCTCGCAGGTGTTTTCCAAACATATTATTATTCAGAGGTTCTTGATTTGAACTCGGCAGTCCTTTGGATAAGTCTGCCGGGAACTATATTCGGCTTTTTAACTTATCTGCTTATTCCAAAGCTAAAAAAGAGGTTTGACAACAGGCAGATTGTGCTTCTCAATATATGCACTCGCTTTGTTGTCAGCACGCTTGTGTTTATTTTAGGTCTTAAATTTTATAACACAAATATCGTTGTTATCTCAATTCTTTTGATGATGAGAAACTTTGTTTTCAGCTTCTTTGATACAATAAATAATGTTATACCAACCGAAATGATAGGCGACACGGTTGATTATATGGAATGGAAAACAGGGGAGAGAAACGAGGGTGTCAGCTTTTCGGTTTTAACCTTCGTCGGCAAGCTGACGGGCTCTGTTTCAACCTCTCTCGGAACTGCGCTTTTGCCCATTATCGGTTTAAGCTTTACTCGAAATGCTCAAGGTCAGCAGGTTGCGGTTAAGGGCGATAAAACAGATTTATATATTTGGGCACTCTTTACGGTTATTCCTTATGCGCTCGGTCTTCTTGCCGCCATTCCGTATCTTTTCTATGATTTAACAGGCAATAAGCTTCAAACAATCCGCGATGATATGGCAATTCGCAGAAAAGAGCTTTCAAAAGAGGTTAGCGGAGGTAACGGCAATGAATAATGATAATAAAAATGTTTGTCCCAAATGCGGCGCAAGGCTCAGCCCGTTTTATATGAAGCAGGAATGTCCCGAATGTCATATAAATCTTATGTATTATCAAATGGACGAACGCTTGCAGGCAGATGCAGAGAATGCCGAAAAAGAGGTAAGGCAGGTTTGGGAATTTATCCGCAGGCTTGATAAAGCGCATATTATTGAAAAGGTTTGCATAAAGCAAGGAAAAAAACTCCCTTGGGATAATGAAGAATAACAGGCTTATTTTCTGCCGTTAAAGCATATTAATTATTCGGGTGTTGTTATGGGATTTGCAGAGATTTCTTTAATAGGCGTTGGGCTGTCTATGGATGCCTTTGCCGTTGCAATCTGTAAAGGGCTTAAAATGCAACGGCTTAATTTAAAGCAAACAGGTCTCATTGCGCTTTTCTTCGGCGGCCTCCAGGCGCTTATGCCCGTTATCGGCTGGTTTCTCGGCAAGCAGTTTGAAAGATATATAACAAGCGTAGACCATTGGATAGCGTTTGTTTTGCTTGCTTTTATAGGCGGAAAAATGATTTACGATTCCTTTCACGACGACGAAAAAGAGGATAAGGAAAAGGACGAATTTAATATAAAGGAACTGCTTCTTATGGCTGTTGCAACAAGTATAGACGCGCTTGCGGTCGGCATAACCTTTGCGTTTCTCCAAACAAATATTTGGAGTGCCGTTGCAATAATAGGCGCAACAACCTTTGTTCTTTCGGCGGTTGGCGTTTTTATCGGTCATAAATTCGGAGCAAAATATAAAAACAAGGCAGAGCTCGCAGGCGGAATAATTCTTGTTTTTATCGGAATTAAAATTCTTCTTGAACACCTCGGAATAATCAGCTTCTAAAATATAACAAATAAAAATAACCTCAAAGGCTTTAAAACCTTTGAGGTGTTTTTTTGTGTTTGAATATTTTAAAGTGTATTATTTGCTTTCCTTTTTGCCTATGTTAACAATTCTTACAATAACGGAGCTGAGCACTATATTAACAACAAGCTCAAAAACAAAGTTAAGACCAACGAGACCCACAAACATAAATGTTATCGGGTTTGTGTCTCCTGCCATTTCCTTAATTGCATCAAAGAAGAAAATTCTGCAACCGATAAGGAATACCCCCGTGTTAACAACAGGGCAAACAATTGCCGCCACAACCGTTGCGGCGTATTTGTTGAACCTTTCAAGAGCCTTGTAAACAACACCGGAAAGTGCGCCTGCACCTGCACCTTTAAGCAAAACGGTAAGTATTGTTCCGATAACGCTGATGTTCAGAAACAAAGCCGCGTCGCCCGAAAGCAAAACGGTAACGCCGAAAGCAAGACCGAGCCATGCGCCTGCACCGATACCGTAAAGAGCCGTGCCCACTACTATCGGAATAAGAACAAGCGAAATTGAAAATGTTCCGAATTTGATGAAGCTGCCAAGCAGTTGAAGCACAACAACTATTGCCGTAAGCAATGCAACTCCAACGAGTTTTTTTGTGTTTTTGTTCATATTAATTTTTCCTTTCTGCTACTGCTCCAAGAGCCTTAACGCCAAACACAAAGCGTATAGGATAACGGGTAATAAAGCGTGGTTTGGATTATTACAGTTACCTTAGCCCCGAGAAAGCTATTTTTCTCTGCGGATACAATGCGGCATTATTATAATATTCTTTTTTATATTTTGCAATACTTTTATTTTATGAGAATATAATTTTTATGTGCAACGAAAACAGGGTTATATATGTATAAAATAACCAAAAAAATCTAAAATTTTTAGCAAATAGTTAAAAAATCATAATTTTATTGTTAAAATTAACATAAAAAATTGACAAGTGTTAGAAATTATTATACAATGTAAACAAATAATTTATTAAAGGCAAAGCCGATAGGCTTTGAAAGAGGCGATTGAATAATTATGAAAACTTATGAAAGTGAAAACATCAGAAATATTGTTCTTGCAGGTCATGCTTCAAAGGGTAAAACAACTCTTGCAGAGGCTCTGCTTAATGTTGCAGGCGCAACGGAAAGGCTCGGTAAGGTAGCAGACGGAACAACCGTAACGGATTACGATTCCGAGGAAAAGAAAAGGCATATCTCCGTTTCAAGCGCAGTTGCTCCTGTTGAATATGAGGGTAAAAAGATTAATATTATAGACACTCCCGGTCTTTTCGATTTTGCAGAGGGTGCCGCAGAGGGTATGCGCGCCGCTGAAACGGCAGTAATTGTTGTTTCAGCCCGTTCCGGTCTTGCGGTAGGCGCCGAAAAGGCGTTTAAGAATGCAGGCTCAAGAAGAATGGCACGAATTTTCGTTGCTTCAAAAATGGACGATGAAAGAGCCGATTTCTATAAATCCTTTAACGGTATGGTTGCAAAGTTCGGCACAATGGTTTGCCCCGTTGTTATCCCTGTTATAACAGACGGCAAGGTTGCTTCCTATTATAATATGATTAGCGGAAAGGCTTTTGCATATAACGGCTTTAAAGCGCAGGAGGTTGAGGCAAAGCCCGATGATCAGGCTCGCTTTGACGCAATTAAAGAGGTGTTTAACGAGGCTGTTGCGGGAACAGACGAGGATATTATGGAAAAATATTTCTCGGGCGAGGAGCTCACCGCAGAGGATAGGCTCAAAGGCATAAAGATCGGCGTTGCAGACGGCTCAATTATCCCCGTTTTTGCGCTCAGCGGTCAAAGCGGAGAGGCTTGCGATCAGCTTCTTGATTTCATTGCAAGCGCGTGCCCTGCACCTAAATCCGAATATGCTATCTGCGATGATGAGCCTGTTGAGTTAACTCCCGATGCAAACGGTCCTCTTGCGGCAGTTTGCTTCAAAACAGTTGCCGACCCATTTATCGGAAAGCTTTCGTTCTTTAAGGTTCTTTCGGGTAAAATAACCGCTAACACCGTTGCTTATAACGCTTCAACGGGCAATGAAGAGCGTATGGGCAAAATAGTAACTATGTTCGGCGCAAAGCAGATAGACGCCGGCGAGATTACCGCAGGAGATATAGGCGCGGTTGTTAAGCTTGCAGGCTTCAATACGGGCGACACTCTTTGCTCCGCTTCAAAGGTTATTAAGGCTGATGCAGTTGCAACTCCTCTGCCGACATATACTATGGCTGTTAAAGCCGTTAAGAAGGGCGACGAGGAAAAAATCGCTTCGGGCTTATCAAGGCTTTGCGAGGAGGACCCGAGCTTAAAATTTGTTGTTAATAATGAAACTCACGAGCAGTTAATTAAAGGCCTCGGCGAGCAGCAGATTGATGTTGCCGTTTCAAAGCTTAAATCTAAATTTGCGGTTGATGTTAATCTTGCCGCACCGAAGATTGCTTACAGAGAAACAATAACCGTTAAGGTTTCCGCACAGGGCAGGCATAAAAAGCAAAGCGGCGGCCACGGTCAGTTCGGCGATGTATTTATTGAATTTGAGCCGTGTTCAAGTGAAAAGCTTGAATTTGCCGAAAGAATAGTAGGCGGCTCCGTTCCGAAGAACTTCTTCCCTGCGGTTGAAAAGGGGCTTAATGAATGTATGGAAAAGGGCGTTCTTGCAGGCTATCCTATGGTAGGCGTTAAGGCAACGCTTTATGACGGCTCATATCATCCCGTTGATTCAAGTGAAATGAGCTTTAAGATGGCGGCTTCTCTTGCATTTAAAGAGGGCGTTTCAAAGGCAATGCCGATTATTCTTGAACCGATTTCAACCGTTAAGGTTTCCTGTAATGATGAGGTTATGGGCGATGTTATCGGCGATATTAATAAACGCCGCGGCAGAGTTTTGGGTATGACCCCCTCTGGCGACGGAATGCAGGAAATTCTTGCAGAGGTTCCCGAAGCGGAAATGGCAACCTTCTCAACTGCGCTTCGCCAGATGACGCAGGGCAGAGGCTCGTTTACCGCAGAGTTTGCAAGATATGAAAGATGCCCCGAGCATATTTCTCAAAAAATTATTGCTGAAAGCAATCAAGAGTAGTATAATATATTTGCGGGGCGAAGAATGTTTCGCCCCGCTTTTCAGTACGGTAAAGGTAATAAACCGTGGTTCGCATTATTACCGTTACCCTAGTGTAAAAAAGATGGTGTTTAAATGAAAAAGCTTTTAATGGAAATAAAAAAATATTCGCTTATCGGTGCAATTGTTCTTGCCGTTTTGGGCGTTCTTTTGATTGCCGCACCGGGTAAAATGCTTCGCTACACGGCGTTTATTATCGGCGGTGTGTGCATTGCCTGCGGCGTTTATGCGATAATCAGCTATATAGTTAATAAGGCTTCGCCGTTTGTTTTAACGCTCGGAATTATTTCAACAATAACGGGCATTGTTATCTGCGCGGCATATCGGCAGATTGTGAGCATAATTATATTTATTCTCGGAATAATTCTCCTTGCGGGCGGCGTTGTGGATCTTGTTAATTCCGTTTATGTTGCCGTCAGCAGAAGACGCTCGTGGATTTTAACTGTTATACTTTCCGTTGCTTCAATTGTTCTCGGAATAATCAGTATAACAAATCCGTTTGACACACAGGAAAAAATAGTTCAGTTTGTGGGCGCAGGTCTTGTTGTTTTTGCCGTTGTTGATATAATTGCCTATATTCAGGTTATGGCAATTTCAAAAGAAGTTCAAAGCAAAATCAGCCGTTCGGGCAATGAAAATTCTGCCGTTGAGGTTGATTATGAAGAGGTTGACGATAACTAATATTTTTCCGGGCATTTTTGCTCGGAATTTTTTGTTATTATATCAAGTAAATTCTTGAATTAATATATATTATAGTGTTATAATGACTTAAATTAACTTGCGGAGGTTTTCTTTATGGATTATAAAGAAAAATATGAAAGCTGGCTCGGCTTCGCCGATGAAGAAACAAAACAGGAGCTTCTCGGTATTTGCGGCAATGAAAAAGAAATCGAGGATAGGTTTTATAAGGATTTGGAGTTCGGCACAGGCGGTTTAAGAGGCGTTATGGGCGCAGGCTCAAACAGAATGAATAAATACACGGTTGGCAAAGCAACTCTCGGTCTTGCGAATTATCTTGAATCAAAATTCAGCGGAGAAATCAAGGTTGCCCTTGCGTACGACAGCAGAAATAATTCCGCATTCTTTGCTAAAACCGCTGCTGATATTTTTGCCAACTGCGGCTTCAAGGTTTTCCTTTATGAAATGCTTGTGCCTGTTCCCGTGCTTTCCTTTACAACTGCTCGCCTCGGCTGCAACGCAGGCGTTATGATAACTGCTTCTCATAATCCAAAGGAGTATAACGGCTATAAGGTTTATGACGAAAGAGGTTGTCAGTTCTGCACCGAGGACGCAAAAAACGCTATCGGCTTTATTAATCAAATAACCGATTTTTCATCAATTCCGTTCGGAAATGAAAACGAACAGAATATAACTATGCTCGGCGATGATATGCTTTGTGAATTTGTAAATGAGGTTAAAAAGCAGAGACTTTATGAAGAAAAATCCGATTTGAAAATTGTTTACACTCCTCTTCACGGAACGGGTAATATTCCCGTAAGGCGTGTTATTTCGGGCTTTGATGTTACGGTTGTTAAGGAGCAGGAGCTTCCCGACGGCAATTTTTCAACCGTAAGAAGCCCCAATCCCGAGGAAAAGGACGCGCTGAATATTGCTATTGAAAGGGCAAAGGAAATCGATGCAGACCTCGTTCTCGGAACAGACCCGGATTGCGACAGAGTGGGAATAGCCGTTAAAGATGAAAACGGCGAGTTCGTTTTGTTTACGGGAAATCAAACGGGAGCACTTCTTGTTAAATTTGTTCTTGAAATGAAAAAAAGCACGCTTAACGAAAAATCAACTCTTGTTAAAACCATTGTAACCTCCGAGCTCGGTGCGGAAATTGCAAGAAAATACGGCTTGATTGTTGAAGAAACCTTAACGGGCTTTAAATATATCGGCGATAAAATTAATAGGTATGAGGACAGCGGCGCGCAGGAATTTGTTATCGGCTATGAGGAGTCCTACGGCTATCTTGTCGGCACTCACGCAAGAGATAAGGACGCCGTTGTTTCATCAATGCTTATCTGTCAGATGGCGGCTTGGTATAAGGCTCAGGGCAAAACGCTGATAGACGGCTTAAATGATATTTATGCCGAATACGGCTATTACCTTGATTCTCTTGATTATTTCGTGCTGAAAGGTAAGGACGGCGCAGAAAAAATAAAGAGCCTTATGGATACCTTCCGCAAAAACGGCGCATCTCTTTTTGACGGCGTTTCACAGATTATCGACTATTCAACGGGCGTTAAGGATTTGCCAAAGGAAAATGTTCTTAAATTTATATTTGGCGGCGGCTCTTGGCTTGCCGTTCGCCCGAGCGGAACAGAGCCTAAAATCAAGGTTTATTACAGTATAAGAGAGGACAACCGCGAAAACGCACAGAAAAGGCTTCAAATGATTAAAGGTGTTATTGCAGAAATAATTAAGTAATACGGGGAGAGCTTTATGAATACAGTTCAAGGCTATGTTGAAAATGTTTTACAGCCAAAGCTTCAAGGCGACGGCGGCTGGATAGAATTTGTTTCTCTTGAAAACGGTGTTTTAACCGTTATATTCAGAGGCGAATGTTCAAAATGCCTTATTTTGAATAGGTGCAC
This sequence comes from Eubacterium sp., assembly GCA_022772725.1. GTDB lineage: Bacteria > Bacillota > Clostridia > Oscillospirales > Acutalibacteraceae > Eubacterium_R. The sequence continues at coordinate 16,024 of JALEZT010000020.1, read as the reverse complement.
CGACTGGATAGAGGGCGAAATAAAAAAAGATTTGGGCAAAACGGTTAAGGTTAATCCAATCCGCAAAAAGCCCTATTTTCAAGATATATAGGGGGGGAATCTTATGGCTCATATTAAAGTTGTCCGCAGGTCTATGCGCCCTGAGGAGTGGACTGATTTGCGCTTTGGCTGGCTTAAAAGATATATCTATTCTTCAAAATGGGAAATAGAAAATCTTATGATAAGAGACGCCCGTCAGGTTTCCGAAATGGAATTTGAATATTATTCCGAGTATTACAGACCGCTCAAAAAGGGCGATATGTATTTCACTCCGGACGGAACGGCGTTTATAAAAGCCGATGTTAATATACCTAAGGAGTTGCAGGGGAAGGAGCTTTGGCTTTCTCTTAAAACCGCGGCTGAAATCTGCGTTAAGGTAAACGGAAAATATATCGGCGGAGTTGACCCAAACAGAGAGCGTATGCTCCTTTCACCGTATATTAACGATAAAGAAACGCTTCATTTTGATATGATGGGCTATAACAGAAGTAAGCCCGACGATGAAAGGAATCCCGAAAGCCTTTCCGTTCGCGGTTGCCGTCAGATTTTCGAGGGTGCTTATATTTGCACCGTTAATCATCAGGTTCAGGATCTTGTTTGGGATTTTGAGCTTTTGCTCGATATTGCAAAAAGCGACCTTTTCAGCGAGGATTACAGAGCCTTTTTAAATAAAGAGCTCAGCAACGCAATGGATTTAATTGATTTTGAAGATGATGAAAGCGGCTTAACGGGTGTTGAAAACGCTCAAAAATATCTTAACGAAGTTGTTTTTGCAAACGATAATTATAAGGGCAACGGAGATGTTGCGCTTATTGCTCATTCGCACCTTGATATAGCTTATTATTGGCGCAGAATACACGCCGTTCAAAAGAATTTAAGAACCGTTCTTATTCAGCTCAGGCTGATGGACAGATACCCCGATTTCAAATATACTCATACTCAGCCCTATGTTTATGAAACGCTTGAAAAGTATTATCCCGAGGTTTTCGAGGAGCTTAAAGAAAAGGTTGCAAACGGTCAGTTTGAGCCTGTCGGCGCAATGTATGTTGAGCCCGACTGCAACATTCCGTGCGCAGAAAGCCTTATCCGTCAGTGCCTTTACGGACAAAATACATATCAGCGTATGTTCGGCAAAAGGGTAAACAACGCTTGGCTGCCCGATGTTTTCGGCAATAGCTGGATTCTTCCGCAGATACTTAAAAAAAGCGGCGTTGATTATTTTGTTTCAAACAAAATGTCCACCTGGAATGACACAAACCGCTTCCCGCATAATAACTTTATTTGGCGCGGAATAGACGGCAGTGAGGTTTATGCCTGCGTTCCGCCAACACATTTCATAACATGGAATATGCCAAGCCAAATTCAAGAGAACTGGGATGCTTATATTGATAAGGACTCGGGCGGACAGACTATGAATATGTTCGGCTACGGAGACGGCGGCTCGGGCTGTACGGAGGAAATGATAGAGCTTATGCACCGCTTTGATAAGCTTTCTGTTATGCCGAAATGCACCCATACCGGCGGAGTGGAATTCCTTGAAAAAAATCTTAAGAATAATAAAAATCTTGAGGTGTGGGACGGCGAGCTTTATCTTGAAATGCACCGAGGCACATTTACAACTAAAAGCAATCTTAAAGCCGTAAACCGCACTCTTGAATTTAAATTAAGAAATGCAGAAATTATTTCCGTGCTTAAAGGCGAGGATAATACCGAAAGAATAACCCGCCTTTATAAAAAGCTTCTTATTAATCAGTTTCACGATATTCTTCCCGGCTCGCATATTCATCCCGTTTATGAGGACGCAATGGCTGATTATGCCGAGATAGATAAGGAGCTTGACGAAATAATAGGAACAGGCTCAAAGTATTTCAACACTCTTAATTTTGAAAGAAATGCTTTAACCTTTGTTAAGTCCGAAAACGGCACATCAACAAGGCATTTTGAAAAGGGTAACTGGATAATTCCGTCAATACCTGCTCTTTCGGGTGCGAATCTTCGCAAATCCGCCTTCAACGGAGAATGGATTGAAATAGGCGAAAAAATCGAAACGCCGTTTTATTCTGTTCAATTAAATCCCGACGGCTCATTTGCTTCTCTTTATGATAAGGAGCTTTCGCGCGAATGGGTTAGCGGAGATTTTAATAAGCTAAAAATATACACGGATTGCCCGGGAAATTATGATGCTTGGGATATTCTTCCGAATTATAAGGATAAGGAAATCGAATTATCCGTTTCCTCGGAGCTATCTCTTCTTGAACTTGACGGAGAGTGCGCTTCCTTTGTTTCAACTCTTAAAACGGAGAAATCCACCTGGACGCGAATTATTCGCCTGTTCAGAAGAAGCAGAGGCATAGAGGTTGAAAATATAGTTGACTGGAATGAAAAGCACAGGCTTGCAAAGGCTGAATTTGCCTGCAATGTTCTTTCAAGAAAAGCCCTTTGCGACACCTCCGCAGGCTTCATTGAGCGTGATACACATAAAAACACCTCCTGGCAGCAGGCAAGGTTTGAGGTTTGCCACCATAAATGGTGTGATATGTCCGAAACAGACGGCGGCGTTGCAATCATTAACGAGGGAAAATACGGAGTCGGCTTTGATAAAAATGTTATCAGCCTTTCTCTTCTTCGTGCAACAATTCGCCCCGATGTAACCTCTGATATGGGCAATCACGATTTCTGCTATATGATTATGCCTCATTCAAAGGGCGCGGTTGAGGCGGATATAAACAGGCTTGCGCTTCAATATAATAATGAGCTTATAAAGGCCGATGTTGATTGTTGCCTGCCTGATTTTTCGCCGCTTTATCTGCAAGCACTTAAATTCAGCGAAAACGGCAAAATGATTGTTGTTCGCCTCAGTGAGCAAAACGGCACAAGAGGTCAAATAAAGCTTGATAATCCTGTTAAGCTTCTTAATATGCTTGAGGATGAAGAGGGCGAAGCGTCTGTTATTGAATATAAACCGTTTGAAATTATAACGATAGGAATTGATAAAAATGGAGCCGTATAAAATCATTTTAATAATTGCCGCCGTGCTTGTTTTGGGAACGGTTGTTTTGCCTCTGTTTAACAGATGGCAGTTCAAGCGTCTTGCTCCCGAGCATCAGGTGCTTGCAATTATGAAGCAGGCAAAGGGGCTTGTTTTCTGGAAAAACATTTCAAACGGCAGAAGCGGAAATCTTTTCTTCGTTAAAAATAAAAGAAAAATTCTCGTCTATCCTTGGGTTATAGACGAGAACGGCAGAATGGTTATAACAAAGAAAAATCCCTTTGATTTTTGGGATTATCCCGAGGAAAGGCCTGCTCTTAACGAGGATGAAATAAAGCAGGCTCGTGAGGAATTATATAAGTATTCAAAAAAGTCTGCGGTAAAAATCGTCTTTAATGACCCATTTAAAAATGACGAAGCAGGCGAAAAACCACAGGATTGAAAATGGCAGGCATATCTGCCCCAAAACATTAAAAGGTTGATTTGAATAATCCCAAACCGCAAAGGAGTATTTAAGGTTGAATATACAGCCGAAAATAAATTCCGTTGCGGTAATAAAAACAGCTCCTAAAAGGCACTTCGCAAAAAGAGGTGCCTTTTTCATTTGCTCTGAAATTAAAATTAAATAAAGAAATATCAGCCCGGCAGCAAAAAACATACTGTAATGTGTTCTGCCCCGTGTGATAATTTCAACTGTGCAGTAGGCTTGTCCGCCAAGTAAAAACACAAATAAATAATAAAAAAAGTCTTTCATAATTGTATTATTCGGACTTTTGTGGTAAAATAATCAAAATATTATTTGGCAGGTTTTTCTAATGATTATTGATGAAGGCTCAAAAAAAATCATATCAATTCTTAATGCAAACGGCTATAAGGCGTATGCCGTAGGCGGCTGTGTGCGCGACGCGCTTATGGGTAAGCCCTCGTGCGATATTGATATTGCAACAAATGCCCTGCCTGAAAAAACCGCCCAAATAATGACTGCCGAAAATATTAAAATTGCCGAAACGGGCTTAAAGCACGGAACTGTAACCGCCGTTTTAAATCATAACCCCTATGAAATAACAACCTTTAGAAAGGACGGCGATTATACCGATTGCCGCCATCCCGAAAGCGTTTTCTTTGTCAGCAACATTCAAGAGGATTTAAGCCGCAGAGATTTCACAATTAATGCAATGGCTTATAATGATGAGGAGGGAATAATCGACCTCTTCGGCGGCAAGGAGGATTTGAAAAACGGCGTTATCCGTGCAGTAGGAGATGCCGATACACGCTTTAACGAGGACGCTTTGCGCATTATGCGTGCGCTCCGCTTCGCCTCGGTTTTAGGCTTTAAGCTTGAAGAAAAAACAAAAAAAGCCGTTTTCGATAATAAAATGCTTCTTAAAAATATCGCTAATGAGCGTATATTTGCAGAGCTTTTAAAGCTCCTTTGCGGAGATAACGCTTTAAGCGTTCTTGATGAGTATAGGGAGATTATAGCGGTTATTATTCCCGAATTAGAGCCTGCAATGAATTGCGGGCAAAACACCCCTTGGCATATATATAATGTTTATGAGCATATTATCCACGCAGTTGACGCCGCGCCGAAAAATCCTGTTATAAGGCTGACTATGCTGCTCCACGATATAGGAAAGCCGTCTGTTAAAACAACAGATAAAAACGGCAAAGACCATTTTAGAACGCACGCGCAGGCAGGGGAAAAAATTGCTTATGAGGTATTAAAACGCTTTAAGGCGTCAAACGAAATAATCCAAACGGTAACACAGATGGTTAAATATCATCAGTCGGTTGAGAATGTTGACGATATAAGAGTTAAACGCTGGCTTGCTCGGCTCGGAGCTGAAAAAACAAGAATGCTTTTTGATGTTCGCATAGCAGACCTTGAAGCCCATAACCCCGCAAAAATCGCCTATGAAATCAATAAGCTTAAGGAGCTTAAAGAGGAGCTTGAACAGGTTGTTGAAAGCGGCGAAGCGTATAGGATTTCCGACCTTGCCGTAAACGGAAACGATTTAATAAAAATCGGCTTGCAGGGCAGGGAAATAGGGGAAACGCTGAATGAAATCCTCTCTCTCGTGATAGACGGAAATCTCGAAAATTCAAAAGAGGCAATACTGAGTTATATAATTAATAAACATAATAATTGATATTTATGTTAAGCACACAATCGGTTTTCCGTTGTGTGCTTTTTTCGTTCAAAAATTATTAACTTTTTTAGTGTTGACATTTGGAAAATAAAGGCTATAATAGTAATTAGCACTCGAAAGCAAAGAGTGCTAATTTGCAAAAAATATTAAAATTCAGGTGATTAAAATGAGAAAAAAACAGTTTAAGGCGGAGTCAAAAAAGCTTCTTGATATGATGATTAATTCAATCTATACAAATAAAGAAATCTTTCTCCGCGAGCTTATTTCCAATGCGTCAGACGCTATTGATAAGCTTTATTTTAAGTCGCTTACCGATAACAGCGTAGGAATGTCCAAGGATGATTTTGAAATTATGCTTGATTGCGATAAAGAGGCAAGAACGATAACTATTTCCGATAACGGTATAGGTATGACGGGCGAGGAGCTTGAAGCAAATCTCGGCACCATCGCAAAATCGGGCTCTCTCAATTTTAAAAATGAAAACGAAGAGGCAAAGGAAAACGATATAGAGGTTATCGGTCAGTTCGGCGTTGGCTTTTATTCATCATTTATGGTTGCTAAAAAGGTTGAGGTTGTTTCAAAGGCGTTCGGCGAGGAGGTTGCTCATAAATGGGTTTCCGAGGGTGCAGACGGCTATCTTTTAACCGAATGTGAAAAGGAAAACGCCGGCACAACAATCACTCTTTATCTTAAAGACGATACGGACAATGAGGATTATTCTCATTTCCTTGAAGAGTATGAGATTACAGAGCTCGTTAAGAAATACAGTGATTATATCAGATATCCCATCAAAATGGAGCAAACCCATTCCGTTCCCGATCCAGAAAAAGAGGGCGAATATATCAATGAGGTAAGCGTTGATACACTTAACTCAATGGTTCCGCTTTGGAGAAAGAATAAAAGGGAAATCAAAAAAGAGGATTATAACGAATTTTATAAAATGAAATTTATGGATTATGAGGATCCTCTTGACGTTATTCACTTTAAATCAGAGGGAACGGCAACCTTTGATTCTCTTATCTATATTCCGTCAAAGCCTCCGTATGATTATTATTCTAAGGAATACGAAAAGGGTCTTCAACTCTACACAAACGGCGTTTTAATTATGGATAAGTGCTCCGATCTTGTTCCCGATTATTTCAGCTTTGTTAAGGGCATTGTTGATTCTGCGGATTTAAATCTTAATATCAGCCGTGAAACGCTTCAACAGGATTATCAGGTTAAGATTATTGCAAAGGCTATTGATAAAAAGATTAAGTCAGAGCTCAAAACAATGCTTAAAAAAGACAGAGAAAAATATGAGCAGTTCTTCTCTGTTTTCGGTGTTCAGCTCAAATGGGGCGTTTATGCCGATTACGGCTCCGAAAAGGACGGCTTAAAGGATTTAATTATGTTTAAATCCTCAAAGGAAAATAAATATGTAACCCTCAAAGAATATGTGGATAATATGAAAGAGGGTCAGGATAAAATTTATTATGCCTGCGGCGACAGTGTTGAAAAAATCGCTCTTCTTCCTCAAACGGAAGCCGTTAAGGAAAAGGGATGTGAGGTTCTTTATTTCACAGACGATGTTGATGAATTTGCTGTTCAAATGCTTATGGAGTATGACGGCAAGCATTTTGCAAATATCTGCAAGGATGATTTAGACCTCGCAACAGAGGACGAGAAAAAGGCACTCGACGAAAAGAACGAGGGCGCAAAGGAAATGCTTGAAGAAATGAAGGGCTGGCTCGGCGAGGATGTAACCGCCGTTAAGCTTTCCGATTCTCTCGGAAGCCACGCAGTTTGCCTTTCCTCCGAGGGATATGTTTCGCTTGATATGGCAAAGGTTTTAAGCAAAATGCCGGGCGGAAATCAGGGTATGAAGGCTCAGCTTGTGCTTGAAATTAATGCAAGCCATCCCGTTTGCGAAAAGCTTTTCAAGCTCTTTGCAGAGGATAAGGAAAAGCTTGAACGCTACACCAAAATTCTTTATAACGAGGCGCGCCTTGTAAGCGGACTTGAAATAGACAATCCAACCGAGTTCGCCGATATGATAACGGAATTAATGTAAAAATTTTTTCTTGACTTTTAAAAAGCGTAAATCTGATTTCATCGGGTTTTCGCTTTTTTTATTGAAATTAACAATTTTTGATGACAAATCCTATAAAATGTGCTATTATGAATTATAAAGAAACAAATATTTCGTTACCCTATGAGGAGGGGTTTTTATGAAGTATAGTATTATAACCATTAGCCGTGAATTCGGAAGCGGAGGAAGATATATCGGTGAGCAGCTTGCCGAAAAGCTCGGCATTGCATTTTATGATAAGGATATTATTTCCAAGGTTGCCGAGGAAACAGGTCTTAATGAGGAATTTGTTAAGGAAGCAGGCGAGTATTCGCCGTTTAAAAGCATCTTTTCTTACGGCTTCGTCAGCAGAGATGCAGACGGCTCCTCAATGGAGGATATTGTGTTTAATGCTCAACGCAAAATTATCCTTGAGCTTGCCGAAAAGGGTCCGTGTGTTATAGTCGGCAGATGTGCAGACCATATCCTTGCAGACAGAGATGATTGCCTTAATGTTTTTATTAACGGCAGTGAAGAGGATAAAATAAAGCGCATTATGAAATATAAGGGTGTTGCCGATATTGAGGCAAGAAGGCTTATGAAGGACACCGATAAGCGCAGAAGAATTAATTATAATTATTATACCGACAGGCAGTGGGGCAAACCGCAAAACTATGATGTTTGCCTAAACAGCACCTCTTTAACAACAGACAGATGCGTTGAAATCCTTTATGACGCAATTAAATAATCAAATCAAAATAACGCTTGGGATTATAATTTCCCAAGCGTTATTTTTTTTGCAACACCTTGATTACAAAAGATTACAATATAAATAAGGGTGTTATTTTATCCTTTTTTTAATGACATATATTTGGGCTTATACACCTTAATAAAAACTTAATTATTTTTTATTTTTTTATTGTTGACTTTGATATAGTCGGTGTGATATATTCTATGTGTAAACTGTATTAATGGTAATAGTACAGTGAATACAGTTGCAGATGAAAAGAGAGGTAGTAAATTGAAAAATGTTCTTGAATTTTTAGAAAAAAGCGCTCGGCTTTATCCCGATAAAGCTGCTTTTTTCGATTTGAATATTTCTTTAACATATAAAGAACTGCTTGAAAGCTCGCAGAAGATAGGCTCTGCATTAACGCGTCTTAATAAAAGGGGAAGTCCCGTTGCGATATATTTTGATAAAAGCCCGCTCACTGTTTCTGCAATGCTCGGCGTTGCATACAGCGGCAATTTTTATACGGTTATAGACAGTGAATCTCCTGCTTCAAGAATTAATAATATTTTTGAAACGCTCAAACCCATTTGCGTTATAACTGATAAAAAATATGCCGAAAGCGCAAAGGAGCTTTCCTTCTGCGGAGAAACGCTTTTAATTGAGGATTTGCTCAATGCCGATATTTTGCAGGACAGGCTCGGCGAAATAAGAGCCCTGCAAACTGATGCGGATATTCTTTATGCGCTATACACCTCAGGCTCAACAGGGCTTCCGAAGGGTGCCGTGATAAGCCACAAAAGCGTTATTGCTTACACAAAATGGGTTTCCGACGCGTTTGATATAACCGATAAAACGGTTTTTGCAAATCAAACTCCGTTTTATTTTTCAATGTCGGTAACAGATGTTTTTTCAACAATAAGAAACGGTGCCTCGCTCGGAATAATTCCAAAGTCGTATTTTTCGTTTCCGTTAAAGCTTGTTGAATTTATGAATAACTATGCGGTAAACACAATTTATTGGGTGCCGTCTGCGCTTTCAATTGTTGCAAATTTTGATGTTTTTTCCGTGCAAAAGCCCGTTTGGCTCAAAAAGGTTATGTTTGCAGGCGAGGTTATGCCCGTTAAGCAGTTGAATTACTGGATTAAAAACCTTCCGCACGATGTTTTATTTGCTAATCTTTACGGACCAACCGAAACAACCGATATTTGCACTTATTATGTTGTTAACAGAGAGTTTGACGACGGCGATTCTCTTCCCATAGGCACTCATTGCGATAACTGCGCCGTTATGATAATCAATGAAAACGGCGAGGAGGCGAAGCCGGGGGAGGAGGGAGAGCTTTATGTTAAAGGCTCTTTTCTTGCAAACGGCTATTATAATGCCCCCGAAAAAACCGCCGAGGCATTCGTTCAAAATCCGCTTAATAAATCCTATCCCGAAACGGTCTATAAAACAGGCGATTTGGTGCGTATGAACGAAAGGGGAGAGCTTGTTTACATAACAAGAAAGGATTTTCAAATTAAGCGAATGGGCTATCGCATTGAACTCGGAGAGATAGAGGCGTGCGCCTCCTCAATGGAAAGAATGAAGGAATGTGCCTGCGTTTACAGTAAAGAAAAGGATTTGATAGTTCTTTTTTACAGTGCTTCAAAAACAGGCGAGGAGGAGGTCGCTTCGTTTATACGAAATAAGCTTCCCGCTTATCTTCAACCCGATAAATGCGTAAAAATCTCTTCAATGCCGAAAAATCAAAACGGCAAAACAGACAGATTAAAGCTATCCGAAAGGATTTAATAATTAAAATCAAGAAAGGTAATGTGATGAAAATGAACAGAATAATTGAAATACTTAACGAAATAAAGCCCGGCGAAAGCATTAACGAAAGCACTCGCCTTATTGATGATAAAATCATAGACAGTCTTGCAATGATTTCTCTTGTTGCAGAGCTTTCCGATGAATTTGATGTTGATATTACCGCGCAGGATATTATTCCGGAAAATTTTGAAACTCCTGCCGCAATTCTTAAAATGATAGAAAGGCTCGAAAACGAGGATTAATTTATAATGACCTACACCTCATTTGTGTTTTTTATTGCCTATTTCGGTATAACCCTTTTGCTTTACAGTATTGTTCCCAAAAAAGCAAAATGGTGTGTTCTTCTTGCAGGCTCTCTTGCCTTTTATACCGTTGCGGTTAAGGGGCATATTCTGCCGCTTATCATCTCCGCTCTTTCCGTTTGGCTTGCGGGAATTGCAATTCAAAGGATAAATGATGGCTTTTCGGCAAAAAAGAAAACGCTTGAAAAAAGCGAACGAAAGGCTCTAAAAGAAAAATGCGCAAAGAAAAAGCGCGCCGTGCTTGCCGTTTGCGTTATATTCAATCTTTCAATACTTGCCCTTCTCAAATATTACGGCTTTTTCAGCGAAGCCGCAGGCAGTATTTTCGGCTTAACCCTGCCTGAGCTCAATCTTATTCAGCCGCTCGGTATATCCTTTTATACGCTTCAAGCGGTAAGCTACATAACAGATGTTTACAGAGGCAAATATCCCGCAGTAAAAAATCCGCTTCGCATTGCGCTTTATCTTTCGTTTATGCTAACGGTTGTTGAGGGTCCTGTTGCAAGGTATGATGAGCTCGGAAGGCAGATAAACGAGGGTGCTGATTTCAGCTTTAAGAATTTAAGCCTCGGCGCTCAGCTTGTTATTTGGGGACTTTTCAAAAAGGTTGTTATAGCAGACAGAGTCAGTGAGCTTGCAGACAGCGTTTTCAATCATTTTGAAAGCCATGGCGGTGTTATTGTTATTGCCGCCGTGCTTGCCTATACGCTTCAGCTTTATTGCGATTTTTCGGGAATTATGGATGTTGTCGGCGGTCTTGCCGAAATGATGGGAATTAAAATGCCGGAGAATTTCCGCCGTCCGTTCTTTGCTAAAAGCATAAACGAGTTTTGGCAAAGATGGCATATAACCCTCGGTCAGTTTTTGCGTGATTATATTTTTTATCCCGTTTCTCTTTCGAAGCCGTTTATGAAATTAACAAAATCGGCAAGGAAAAAGTTTAATCCCTATTATGCAAATTTAATACCCACCGCCGCTGCTCTTTTCTTCGTTTGGTTTGCAAACGGTCTGTGGCACGGAGCAGGATATAAATATATTTTTTACGGACTTTATTATTACTGTTTAATGATGGCAGGTCTGTTCCTTGAACCGCTTTTTGCAAAAATATGCAGTGCGCTTAAAATTAACAGAAAGTCAAAGCCCTATGCGCTTTTTCAAATGCTTCGCACCTTTGTTATCGTAAACGGCGGTATGCTTATTTTCAGAGCAAACGGGCTTCGCTCCGCATTCAAAATGCTTGCTTCCGTTTTCACAAAATTCGATTTAAGCGTTTTAAGGGTAGGAAGCAGAAACGGTCTCGGGCTGGATTTAAAGGATTATGCAATAATTCTTATCGGCGTTGCCGTTATTTTTGCAGTAGGAGTATTAAGGGAAAGAAATATCAATATCCGCGAATGGATATATTCAAAGCCGTTTGCCGTAAGATTTATCGTGTATATTGCAGGATTGTTGATAGTTGTTATCTTCGGTGCTTACGGCGAAAACTACGGCGCAGGCGACCTTCTTTATGCTAATTTTTAAGGAGTTAAAGTGAAAAGAATAAATATAAAAAAATCAGATATAAAGGGCTTTTTGCGTGTTGTTGCCGTTGCCTTGGTGTTTGTAATTATTTTGCAGGCAATGTCCCTCGGTTCTTTTTCAAAGCTGAATGCAACAACATATAAAAATTATTTCACAAGGGCGTACAGCTTTTTAACAGAGCCCGATAATTCAATAGATGTTGCCGCAATAGGAAGCAGTGATTTGTATACGGCGTTTGTTCCCGGAATACTTTTTGAGGAAAAGGGGATAACCGCAACGGTCATTTCCTCTCCGCATCAATCAACGCTGAAATCATATAAGTTTTTAAAGGAGCTTCTTAAAACGCAGTCGCCGAAGCTTCTTATAATTGAAACGGATATGCTGTATGAAAACGCTCCCGAATTTAATCCAAGCAACGCAAAGCAAAGTCTTTACGATAAATACAGGCAACGGCTTGAATCGCCTTTCAACAGTCTTGATTATCAGGAATTTGATAATTCCGTTGTGTCCGATTTCAGCGTTTTTCGCTTTCACGACGGCTGGAAAAAAGCAGATTTAAAAGCTCTTTTCAGCCCAAATAAAAAGGATAAGCCCACAACGATAGACCACGGCTATAATTTTAACGATAGTGTTAAAGCGGGCAAGGCTAATTCAAATATGGAAAAAACCGATATTGCTGAGCCTATTCCGCAGGAGGATTTAAGGTATCTAAATAAGATGCTTTCCCTTTGTGAGAAAAACGGAATAAGAGTTGTTTTGGCTGAAATGCCAACTCAAAATTCATGGAATTATTACAGGCATAATGCCGTGCAGGCTTATGCAGATGAAAACTCAATTGAATTTGTAGATTTTAATTTGCTTTTTGATGAGCTCGGCTTTGATATAACCGCAGATTATCGCGACGGAGGCGACCATTGCAATTATTACGGTGCTTCAAAGGTTACGCTTTATTTCTCGGATATAATCAAATCAAATTATTTTCCCGATGCTCAGGATAAGCGTCAAAATCCCGATTATGCTTACTGGACGGAAAGCATCAAGGAATTTAATGAAAAGTATAAAGTATAAAGTATAATGATAAGTAAAAACGCTTGGGATTGTAATTTCCCAAGCGTTTTGCTATTCATTGTAATATTCTTCTAAAAATGTGTGTTCAACACCCTTTGATTTGTAGCCGGGCATTGTGTCAAGGCAAACGGCGTGAATACTGTTAAAAATGCTTTTTTCAATATCGGGCGAGGTCTTTCTCAGCTCTCGAAGAAGCTCCTTAACCTCCTGCCTTTTGCTCAAACCGTTTTCATTGTCTGTTTCTGTGTACTCCTCTGTAAAGCGGCAGGCGCATTGAATAAATTCAAGATTATTGTATCGGCACCAAGCCTTAATTGAGTCCTCGTGAACGCAGTACATAGGTCTGATAAGCTCCATACCCTCAAAGTTTGTTGAGTGAAGCTTCGGCATCATTCCCTGAATTTGCGAGCCGTAAAACATACCTATAAGCGTTGTTTCAATAACATCGCTGAAATGATGTCCAAGCGCAATTTTGTTGCACCCAAGCTCCTGTGCTTTTGCGTAAAGAAAGCCTCTTCTCATTCTTGCACAAAGATAGCAGGGGGATTTTTCGGTGCTGTTTGCAACTGCAAATATATCGCTCTCAAAAACCTGAATGGGTATGTTAAGAAGCCTTGCGTTGTCCTCAATTTTCTTCCTGTTTTCTGCATTATAGCCCGGGTCCATAACAAGATAAACAAGGTCAAACTTAACCTCACTGTATTTTTGAAGGTGTTGCATAAGCTTTGCAAGAAGCATTGAATCCTTTCCGCCCGAAATGCAAACGGCAATTTTGTCGTTCTCCTGAATAAGCTCATATCTTTTCACGGCAGATATAAACGGATTCCATATATCCTTGCGAAATCTTTTAACTATGCTTCTTTCAATAAGCTGATGCGGTTCTAATTCTCTTGCCATTAATATATAACCTCTTTATATTTTAAAAGCTCCTCCTCCGTAACGAATGCGCTTAATGCGCCCGTTGCGGTAACTGCCTTTCCTCCCGTTATGTTTCCGAATTCTATGCAGTCTTTAAGCCTGTAATTGTTAAACAAGCCGTAGCAAAAGCCTGCAAGAAAGGCATCTCCCGCGCCTGTGGAGTCCTTGCATTTAAATTCCTTAACCTCGGGGCAGATAAACATTTCGCCGCCGTCAATTCCCAAGCAGCCGTCTCTGTCCAGCTTAACAACAACCCTTTCAAAATATTTTTGAAGGCTCAAAGCCGCATCCTTCGGATTTGAACAGCCTGAAATCTGCATTGCTTCCTTTTGGTTGGGTGTGTAGTAATCTGCGGTAATCAAAAGCTCCTCGTATTTTTTATATGAAAGCTCCTCGTCCCAGCCTGTATCAAGAACAAGAATTGTGCCCTCGGCTTTCAGCTTTTTATAAACCTCAATAAAGCCGCCGGGAGCCATAAGGCAGATTTTTGCACCGTGCGCAATTTTGTAAAATTCCTCCTTTGCTTCATCGTCGGGCTCAATGCTTCCCTTGCCGTAGGTAATGAAGCTTCTGTCGTGCTCCAAAATTATTGCCGAGGTAATATTCAGCGGAATGTTGCTTCCTTTATATAGGTTAAAAGGCTCTGCGCCCTCGCTCTTAAATTGCTTTTTTGCAAATTCGGAGAACATATCGTTTGAAAGCTCCGTTGCAATTTTAGTTTTTATGCCGAGCCTTGAAAGGTTAATAAGCGTTGCAGGCAGTCCTCCTCCTAATTGAAGTGAAAAGCTGTCTGTGTAAATCTCTTCTCCCACATCGGGAATTTTCGGCATGTTTTCATATAAAAGGTCAATGTTTGTTGCGCCTGCTCCTGCAATAAAATCCATTATTTCCACCCCTTTGTGTATTCCTTGTTGTGCTCAATATAACTGTCCGTTAGCTTAACGGCAAGACTGTAACTGTTAACAAGCGGATGAAGCGTGAGTGCCTGAACAGCCTTTGCCCTTGATTTAGTTCTTATAGCCTCGCTTGAAAGCCTTTCGTAGTTTTTAACCCGCCTGATAAGTTCAAGATTTTGTTCGTCAACCTCCTTGAATTTGTGCGGAATTGCTTCTCCGTTTTTTATATCGCAGGTGATTTCAACTATGTCCGTTTCACGCAGGCCGCCGATAGCGTCGCCGTTCGGAATGCATAAAATCATTGAATCCTCTTTGCCGCTTATCTCCGTTTCAATAAATTTAAGTGCAACTCCTGCATAGCCGCCGTCGTCTTTTTCGTATATGTCAAATTTCCACGGCTCACTTCGCCTTATGCCCGTTTCGCTTGCCATATAATTGCTTTCACGCAAACCGTACCAATGCTCGAAAATTTCAAACGCTCTGTCGAAGTCCCTGTCTATATCAATCGTTTCAAGCTCTGCGGTCATATTCCTGTTTATCTTTGCAATCTGCTCGCCTCTCGTTTGCGGTGCGTTCAGTATGTTTTTGATTGCTTCCTCGCGGTAGTAAAAATAATAAAGATATTCGTTAAGAATTGAGCCTCTGTCAAGCAAAAGAGATTTTTCAAAATATCTTAAATCCGTTTTTTCATAGGCTTCATCATTATTGATAATTTCATCGAGCATTTCCCTTCCGTTAATTCTAACAGAGGTAAAATACGAAAGATGATTAAGCCCGTAAACCTCTCCCTTTGCAGAGCCCTCCTTTGCGCCGTAAAGCTTTTCAAAGGTGCGAAGCATTCCGCTCGGTGCATCGCATATTCCGTATGTGAAATTATATCCCATATCGCGAAGCGTCTGCGAAACAACGCCGGCGGGGTTTGTGAAATTGAAAACCTTGCAGCCCTTTTTTGCGTGCTTTTTTATAAGCTCGCAGTATTCGGCAAGAGCCTCAACGCTTCTCATTGCAAAGGAAAAGCCTGCCGCACCCGTTGTTTCCTGACCTAAAAGCCCCATATCAAGAGCAATTCTTTCGTCCTTAACACGCATTTCGTCTGCGCCTACTCTAATGGTAGTTATAACATAATCGGCGTTTGAAACGGCTTCAACAGGGTCTGCCGTCAGCAAAAATTCCAAATCGGGATTAATCAAATTAGCCGTTTTCTGCGCCATTTTGCCGTATATGTTCAGCTTTTTTAAATCGTTGTCCATAAAAACAACAGTGTCTATTTTGAGAGAAAGCGATTTTTGCGCAATGCTTTTTGCAAGAAACATTGAGCGCACTCCGCCTCCGCCTATAACAGTCAGCTTCATAGATTTATCTCCGTTAAGTTTGCGTTTTAATTAGTGTTTTAATTAGTGTATAAAATGAACAATAATGTTTCAATAAAAAAATAATCTTTGTAATAATTTTGTAATTGACTTAAATTAGTATATCATTTATAATATCTTAAAACGAGAGGTATGATATTTATGACTTTGTTGATTAAGAACGCCTTGGTCTT
>JALEZT010000016.1 GCA_022772725.1 Eubacterium sp. | reverse complement strand
AATTGATGAGTGGACAGATATTATCTGGTCTAATCTTAACGAAGATAATAAGGTTTCGCTTTTCACTCGCTTTATAAATCTTGAAACAGGCGAGGAAGAAACAAGAATAGTTAATAAAAATAAGTAATATATTCTGCAAGGAGAAAACGGTATGAAGGTTTTAGTTGTAGGCGGCGGCGGCCGCGAGCACGCATTAATCAGAAAAATTAAAGAATCCTCAAAGGTAAGCGAAATTGCCTGCTGTCCCGGAAACGGCGGTATTTCCTATGACGCAAAATGCTATCCCGTTTCTGCAACGGATATAGACGGCGTTGTTGCGCTTGCAAAGGAAATCAGCGCGGATTTGGTTGTTGTTGCGCCCGATGACCCGCTTGTTGCAGGTATGGTTGACGCGCTCAACGAAAACGGATTTAAAACCTTCGGACCAAAAGCAAACGCCGCAATCATTGAGGGCTCAAAGGTTTTCTCAAAAAATCTTATGCTCAAATATAATATCCCAACTGCCGAATATAAGGTTTTTAATAACCCCTCGGATGCGATTGCATATATTAAAGAGAAAAACGAATTTCCAACCGTTATTAAGGCAGACGGTCTTGCGCTCGGCAAGGGCGTTTTAATTCCCGAAACGCTTGAAGATGCAGAGGCGGGAATTAAGGAAATTATGGAGGATAAAATCTTCGGCGCAAGCGGAAACAATGTTGTTGTTGAAGAGTTTTTAACAGGCCCCGAGGTTTCCGTTCTTGCTTTCACAGACGGCAAATGCGTTAAGCCTATGGTTTCCTCAATGGACCATAAAAGAGCCCTTGACGGAGATAAGGGACTCAACACGGGCGGTATGGGAACTGTTTCTCCTAATCCTTATTACACGGATGAGGTTGCACGCGAGTGTATGGAAAAAATCTTTATCCCAACTATTGAGGCTATGAATAAGGAGGGCAGAACCTTTAAGGGCTGTCTCTATTTCGGCTTAATGCTCACTCCGAAGGGACCGAAGGTTATTGAGTATAACTGCCGCTTCGGCGACCCCGAAACGCAGGTTGTTTTGCCTCGTCTTAAAACAGATATTATTGATATTTTTGAAGCAATTAATAATGAAACGCTTTCCGATTTGGATATTGAATGGTCTGATGAAGCCTGTGCGTGCGTTATTCTCGCCTCGGGCGGCTATCCGAAATCATATCCGAAGGGACTTGAAATAACAGGTCTTGAAAACGGTCAGGCGCAGGGCGTTACCGTTTATCACGCAGGAACTGCTCTTAAAGAAGAAAAGCTCGTTACCGCCGGCGGAAGAGTGCTCGGTGTAACGGCTCTCGGAGCAGACTTGCAGGAGGCGCTTGATAAAGCATATTGTGCGGCAGATAAGATTAATTTTGAAAATAAGCATTGCCGCAGAGATATAGGTCAAAGAGCACTCAAAGCAATAAAATAAATACATAGGATATCTGCCACGATAAAGTGTGGCTTGGATTATTACCGTTACCCTAACCTGTTTTAGAATTTTTTGTGAACGAATAATTAAAAAATTAAAAAATCTACAAATAGTTGTTGACATTTATACAAATAGGAATTATACTAAATAAGTGCTAAGAAAGTACTATGCGCAAATATAATTTGCTAAAAATATTATTATATAGAGGTCTTGAAAATGGCAACTGTTAAGAAAAGTAAAAAAGGAAAAATTATCACAGCAGTAGCAATAGTTCTTGTTATCGCTATTCTCGGCACTGTTATAGGCGTTGCCGCGCAGTCAAATAAAAAGCCTGTTGTTTCGCTTTACACAATCGGAACGGGCAATATTAACGAAAGCGTCAGCGCAACCGGTATGGTATCCTCCGGCAGTGTCAAGGAATATAAGGTTGGCAGTGTTGCAACCGTTAAAGAGGTTTATGTTAAGGTCGGAGATGTTGTTCAGCAGGGCGACCTTCTTGCAACCTTTGACACAAGCGAGCTTGACGCGCAGGAAAAGAAGCTCAGAGATTCTTATAATCAGGCAAACGCAAGCTACAAGGCTTCGGTAAGCGATCAAAAAACCGCAAAAAATAAGCTTGCAGCGGTTAATGCAGAGATTGAAGAGCTTGAACCGATTGTTGAAAA
The DNA here is from genome assembly GCA_022772725.1 of Eubacterium sp. Classification (GTDB taxonomy): domain Bacteria; phylum Bacillota; class Clostridia; order Oscillospirales; family Acutalibacteraceae; genus Eubacterium_R. The sequence continues at coordinate 2,397 of JALEZT010000016.1, read as the reverse complement.
GCTTGCCGCAGAGGTTGATTACTCAACAACCACAACAAAAAGAGCAACAACCCAGCCGACAACAAGACCCACCACAACTACCACAACTACCACAACTACCACCGCAACAACCACAACAGCAACTACCACCACAACAGAAAGAGCTACATATCCAAGCACGATTGCAGGCGCTGTTGAAGCTCTTACCGATCTTGTTGCAACAATAACCGCTCTTTCCGATGATATTCAGCAAACGAACGCCCTCATACGCGTTGTTATGGGCGCAATTGCAACAGAAATTGAAAACGGAAATCTTTCGTCAGAGGCAATAGCAAAAGCGGCGGGAGACGCTATGGCTCAGGCTATAAGAGACGGAATAATTGAAGAAACAAAGCTTATTATTGAAAGCGGCGTTGCAGTTGATATGGTTGAGGCCGCAGTTGCAAATGTTAACTGGTCGGCAGTAGGCTCTGCAATTGCAAACAGCGCAAATGTTAATCTTGCAACGGCTCAGCTTCGCCTTGCCGCTCTTTATGCAGAGCAAAAGCTTTTTGACGCTGAATCATCAGATGATGTTGTTTTTGCTAAAAAGCAGGTCGTTGACACCGCAAAGAGTGCTCTCGATACAGTCAGCGAAGCAAACGATGAGCTCTCGTCAGGCTGGAAAGCCGCATTTAACGGAACAATTACCGCAGTTAATATTTATGAAGGCGAACAGACAAATCTTTTGTCAGAGGGTATTACTCTTCAAAATCTTGATCAAAAAATAGTAACACTTTCACTCGGCGAATATGATATTCACAAGGTTAAGGTTGGAATGAACTGTAAAATAACCACCGCATACGGAAGCTATACGGGCGAGGTTATCACAAAGGCTCCGATTGCAACGGGAGGTTCAAGCGGTTCAATTCTTGATTCCGTTGGCTCAATGGCAGGCATAAGCGGTCTTTCAAGTTTAACCGATTCGGGCGCAGGCGTTGAGGTTCAGGTTGGCGTCAATAACCCCGATGATAATATTATTGTTGGCTTTGATGCAGATGTTGAAATCGGTGTAGGCGATTATCAGGGAATTATAACAGTTCCGATTGAATCAATCGTTCTTGAAAAAACAGGAACCTACGTTTATCTTTATAACGAGGAAGAAGGAACAGTAACAAAAACTCTTATTGAAACAGGTGCAGTTTCCGATTCTGTTTATGAGGTAAAGAGCGGTCTTAAAACGGGAGACAAAATTGTTGCCACTCCGTCCTCGGAATATAAAGAAGACACATTTGAAGTAAAAGTTAAATAATTAATCGGAGTGCAATTTCAGTATGAATATTTCAGAAAGCTTAAAAATCGCTGTTAAGTGTATAAAAGCTAATTGGATGCGCTCCCTATTAACCATGCTCGGTATCATAATCGGTATCAGCTCGGTTATTATGATTGTCAGTGCCGGAACGGGCGCAAGAGATTATATCGTTTCTCTTATTGAGGATATGGGCTCTAATGCGGTTCTTGTTTCGGTAGACACGACTCAGGCGCAGGATAGCGACTATATAACACTTGACGATGTTGAAAATATCAAAAATAAAGTTAGCGGTGTTGAGCGCTGCTCGCCTATGATGATAGGCTTTTCAAAAGCAACAATTGACGCCTCTGCAACAGAAGCAACCGCAATGATTATCGGTGTTAACTCCGATGTTCAGTTTGCTTTAACAGACGGGGCAAAATACGGAAGATTTTTTACCGATGAGGAATACGCCTCTGCGTCTCCGATAGCACTTATCGGAACAAACAGTGCCGATATGGCTTTCGGCTATGAGGATGTTGTCGGTCAGTATATAACCGTTTCCTCCTCGGGCGGAACAATGAAGGTTAAAATCTGCGGCGTTGCCGATATTGATGCGCTTGTAAACAGTATGGGCGGCGGTTCGAGCATAGGCGATATGTTCCAAACAGGCGATAAAATGACAATTGCTCTGTTTATGCCATGCACAAGCTTAACGCAGTTAACGGGTGCAGACCCCGTTCTTTCCTCAATCTTCGTTATCGGCGAAGAGGGCGCAAATAATGAAGCAATAGGAAACGCAACCGTAAACTATCTTAAAGCGGCTCACGGAAACTATTCAACAATATATTCGGCAGAGGATATGGCAACCTATGTTGAGCTTGTTGATATAATCATTTCGGTATTAACCGCATTTATTGCCGCTGTAGGCGCAATCTCGCTTATAGTAGGCGGTATAGGAGTTATGAACATAATGCTCGTTTCGGTAACGGAACGAACGCGTGAAATCGGCATACGAAAATCGCTCGGTGCTAAAACAAACACAATAAAGCTTCAATTCCTAACGGAATCAATTATCCTATGTCTTATCGGCGGATTAATCGGCGTTGTTTTGGGAATAGCAGGCGCGTATGCAGGCTGTTCAATAA
>JALEZT010000003.1 GCA_022772725.1 Eubacterium sp. | reverse complement strand
TTGAAATGACGGGAGTGGGCGAAAGCGTTGATGATTTCATTAATGCCGTTTCCGAATTCGGAATTATTGAGCTCGCAAGAACGGGCGTAACCTCGCTTGAAAGAGGAGCAGGCTCCTTCTGCGAAGATATATAAAGGGGATTTCACTTATGGGAATGACTATGACTCAAAAAATATTAGCCGCCCACGCAGGCCTTGAAAGCGTAACGGCAGGGCAGTTAATAAATGCAAAGCTTGATATGGTGCTCGGAAACGATGTAACATCGCCCGTTGCCATAAACGAAATGAATAAATTCGGTAAGGATACTGTTTTTGACAAAACAAGAATTTCTCTTGTTATGGATCATTTTACTCCTAATAAGGATATTCAGTCTGCTCAAAACTGTAAGCAGGTTAGGGAATTTGCCAAAAAGCACGGTATTCTTCATTATTACGATGTTGGAAAAATGGGAATCGAGCACGCGCTTCTTCCCGAGCAGGGCATTGTTACCTGCGGCGACTGCATTATCGGTGCAGACAGCCACACCTGCACCTACGGCGCTCTCGGTGCTTTTTCAACGGGAGTAGGCTCAACCGATATGGCGGCAGGTATGATAACGGGAATGGCGTGGTTCAAGGTTCCGTCTGCCATTAAGGTTGTTGTAACAGGCGATAAGCCCAAATACATAAGCGGTAAGGATGTTATTCTTAATATTATCGGCAGAATAGGCGTTGACGGAGCACTTTATAAGAGCCTTGAATTTTGCGGCGACGGCATTAAAAATCTTTCAATGGATGACCGTCTTACTATCGCAAATATGGCAATTGAGTGCGGTGCTAAAAACGGAATTTTCCCCGTTGACGAGGTAACGCTTGAATATGTAAACGGCAGGTCGCTTCGCGAATATAAGGTTTTTGAAGCAGATGAGGACGCACAGTATGACGAAACAATAACAGTTGATTTATCAACTCTTCGTCCAACCGTTGCTTTTCCGCATCTTCCCGAAAACACAAAAACTATTGACGAGGTGCCGGAGATTAAGATTGATCAGGTTGTTATCGGCTCCTGCACAAACGGCAGAATGGAGGATATGAGAACAGCCGCTTCAATCCTTAAAGGTAAAAAGGTTGCCGATGGTGTAAGAGTTATCGTTATTCCTGCAACTCAGCAGATTTATCTTGACTGTATTAAAGAAGGCTTAACCGAAATATTTATCGAAGCAGGTGCAATCGTTTCAACTCCAACCTGCGGTCCCTGCCTCGGCGGACATATGGGAATACTCGCCAAGGGCGAAAGAGCCGTTTCAACCTCAAACAGAAACTTTGTTGGCAGAATGGGTCATACGGAATCTGAAATTTATCTTGCTTCTCCTGCGGTTGCCGCCGCTTCCGCTGTTGCCGGATATATTGCAGACCCTGCAAAAATATAAGGGAGGTTTTGTTTATGAAAGCAAAAGGAACAGTTCATAAATTCGGAGATAATGTAGACACCGATGTTATCATTCCCGCCCGTTATCTTAATAAGAGCGACGAGGCTTGGCTTGCTTCTCACTGTATGGAGGATATAGATAAGGATTTTGTTAATAAGGTTAAGCCCGGCGATATTATGGTTGCCGAAGCAAATTTCGGCTGCGGCTCATCAAGAGAGCACGCTCCAATTGCCATCAAGGCAAGCGGAATTTCCTGCGTTATCGCTTCAACTTTTGCCCGCATTTTTTACAGAAATGCAATCAATATCGGCCTTGCAATCCTTGAATGTGATGAAGCCGCAAGGGATATTAAAGAGGGCGACGAGGTTGAGGTTGATTTTGAAACGGGAATTATAACAAATTGCACAACAGGCAGAACCTATCAGGCTCAGCCGTTTCCCGATTTTATTCAGGATATTATTTCGAAAGGCGGACTTCTCAGGTCTATCGGTTAAGTTTAATGGAATTAGTTATTAATGACGAGCTGCTGAGAAAATGCGGAAGCGGTTCATCTGAATATTGGTTTTCTTACAAAAATTATAATATACTCAGCATTTCCGAGCTTAAAGATATGGAAAAGCCCGATGATATGGGTCAAACGGAGTTTTATGTTTCAATGGGAATAATTCCGTTCGTTTCCGTCAGCAACGAGGAAATTATGCGTGCCTTTGTAAAAACGAAGGGCTCTGCAAAATTAAACGCCGTTCTTCAAAAGGTTCATTCAGAGGATTTTATCGAAACCTTTTGGAAATATTTCAATGCTTATCCCGAGCTTAAAGAAGGCCTTGATGAGTTTGCAAATGATTTTATAATCAATAAGGTCAGCGAATGGTGTGAGGAAAACAATATTAATTACAAAATTGCAAAATAATATCAAAAAGGTGTGTTCTTTAATGAATACACCTTTTTTGTTTGCATATACGGTTTTCTTGTGATATACTGTATTAGTAAAATTGTAATTAATTAATTCACTTATAAGGTTTTAATATGGATAATTATGAAAACTACAAATCAATAAAGGAAGCGCTTGAAGCAGGCGGAATATATTCCGGCTTAACCTGCGGAATTTCAATGGAGCCGCTTATCCATCATCAAAGGGATACGATTATCGTTGTTAAGCCTGAGGGCAGGCTGAAAAAATATGATGTTCCCGTTTATGTAACAAAGCAGGGAAAATATATAATGCACCGTGTTGTTAAGGTTTACCCCGACCATTATGTTATAGTCGGCGATAATCTTAAAACAAAGGAATATGTAACCGACGATATGATTATCGGAAAGCTTAAAGGCTTTTATAGAAACGGCAAAAAATATATAGACCTTGAAACAAATAAGGCATATAAGCTTTATTCTAAAATATGGGTTGCGCTTCTTCCCGTTCGTCCCGTTTTTTATTATGCAAACAGGGCGTTGAAGCGTATTAAAAATATTTTCAGTAAAAAATCAGACGCATAGAGGTATTAGCTTTGGCAGATAATGTAACAAAAAATAAATTTAAAAAATCCGATATTGCGGTTGTTAAATGGATGCTTTCCGTCGGCAAAAGGCAGATACCGAAATTAATAATTATCATTCTTGCAAACGCCTTTTGGGCAAGCCTTTCGGTTATTTTTGCAAATTTTTCAAAGAATGTTATAGATGCCGCCGTTGTTGACCACAGCACCAAAAAGGTTGTAACCTATGCCGTTGCACTCTTTGGGGTTATTATGCTTCAATTAACAATGAATTTGTTAAGCAACAGCTTTTCGGAGCGTTGCAAGGGCAGACTTGATATGACCTTTAAAAAATATTTGCTCGGTCAAATTATGAAAAAGGACTACACAAGCGTAACCGCATATCACACGGGAGAGCTTCAAAACAGGCTTTTCAATGATGTTGAGGTTATAACAGATGGCTTAACAACTATTGTTCCAAACTCCGTTTACTACATAGTTAAGCTGATTTGCGCCTTTGTTTATCTTGTTATAATAGACAAGATTTTTGCACTTTTGTTTCTCTGCGGCGGTCTTTTGATTTTCCTTTGTATGTCAATGTTTCGCACAACTCTCAAAAGGCTTCACAATCAGGTGCAGGAAACAGAGGGAAAAACGCGTTCGTTCTTTCAGGAAACGGTTATTAATCTGCTTGTTGTAAAATCCTTTGCTTCGGAAAATAAAATTCTCAATGAGGCCGACGAGCTCCAAGAAACAAACTTCAAAGCAAAAATGAAACGCCGCTTTATGCATGTCGCTTCAAGCGGTGCAGTTTCAAGCGTGTTTAATCTCGGCTATGTTTTTGCGTTAACATTCGGAGCGTTTCGTCTTGTTGGCGGCACTATTTCTTACGGAACCGTAACGGCTATGCTTCAGCTTGTTAATCAGGTTCAGATTCCGCTTGCAAATCTTTCAAGCACCTTCCCGAAATATTTTTCTATGATTGCCTCAGCAGAAAGACTTATGGAAATCTGCAATCTTCCCGATGAAGCAGAGTGCAACGGCGAGGATATTAATGTTGAGGAAGCATACGAGGCATTAAAGGCAATTAAATTCAATAATATAACCTTTAAATATGATAGAGATTTGATTTTAGACAAAACCTCTTTAAGCATTAAAAAGGGCGATTTTGTTGCAATAATGGGCATTTCCGGCATCGGAAAAAGCACTCTTTTAAAATTGCTTCTCGGCGTTTTCAGCGTTCAAGGCGGCAGTATATCGCTTAAGCTTTCAAACAGAGATATACCCGTTGATAAGCACACAAGGCGGCTTTTTGCCTATGTTCCGCAGGGCAATATGCTCCTTTCGGGAACTATAAGAGAAAACCTAACCTTTATAAATGAAAGCGCAACAGATGAGCAGATTGAGCAGGCAATCAATGTTTCCTGCGCAAAGGAGTTTATTGATGAGCTTCCGCAGGGGCTTGAAACAGTTATAGGCGAAAAGGGTATGGGGCTTTCCGAGGGTCAGCTTCAAAGGCTTGCAATTGCTCGCTCGCTTCTGTCGGGCTCTCCCGTGCTTTTGCTTGATGAGGCAACCTCCGCGCTTGACGAAGCAACGGAAAAGAAGCTTTTAACAAATCTTAAATGCCTTAAAAATGTAACCTGCATAATAGTCAGCCATAAAAAAGCGGCTCTTGAAATATGCAATAAATATGTAAGAATAGAAAACGGAAAAATAATCAGCGAGGGCGAATAATGATTGCAACCGATTTTTCAAAGAATATTGATAAAAATAATCCTCTTTCGGAATATCCCCGTCCGCAGTTTGTCAGAAGCAGCTATATTAATTTAAACGGCGTTTGGCAATGCGAATTTTCCGAAAAGCAGGATTTTCCAAAGGATTATTCCTATAATATCGTTGTTCCGTTTTCTCCCGAAACGGCTCTTTCGGGAGTTGGCAGAACGCTTAAAAGCAACGAATATTTGTTTTATAAAAGAAGCTTTGAAATTCCGCAGGGCTTTAATAAGGGCAGGGTGTTTCTGCATTTCGGCGCGGTAGACCAAATTGCCGAGGTGTTTGTTAATTCCTCGTTTGTCGGCTCACATACGGGCGGCTACACTCCGTTTACCCTTGAAATAACCGATTATATAACTAACGGCGAAAACGAGCTTGCCGTTCGTGTCCGTGATTATACGGATAATGGCGAGTATTCACGCGGAAAGCAGAGAACAAACAGGGGCGGTATATGGTATTCCGCTCAAAGTGGTATTTGGCAAACTGTTTGGCTTGAAAGCACTCCGAGGGAATTTCTCGAAAGCGTTCGCATAACTCCCGATTACGATAACGAGCAGGTCTCCTTTGAGTATTTCGGAACAGATGATGTTACCGTTTCTGTTTATGACGGAAAAAATCTTATTGCCCAAACAAACGATAAAACGGTTAAAATTCCCGATTTTAAGCCGTGGTCGCCCGAAAGCCCGTTTCTTTACGATGTTGTTTTTGAAGCGTGCGGAGAAAGAATTAAATCATATTTCGGTATGCGAAAATTCTCCGTCGGGGCGGACTCAAACGGCGTTAAGCGTCTTTTCCTTAATAATAAGCCGTATTTTCAAAACGGACTGCTTGACCAAGGCTATTATCCCGAAAGTTATCTGACGCCTCCCTCAAACTCCGCTATGGAAAACGATATAAAAACCGTTAAAGCACTCGGCTATAATATGCTTCGCAAGCATATAAAGCAGGAGCCTCTTTTGTGGTATCATTACTGCGATATAAACGGCATTATCGTTTGGCAGGATATGATAAACGGCGGAGGCAATTACGGCGCAGAGGTTTCCGTTTTGCCGTTTCTCAATATTAAGCTTGATGATACTAATTATAAAACCTTTAAAAGAACAGACGAAGCCCAGCGCAAAAGCTATTATAATGAGCTTACGGAAATGATAAACTCGCTTTATAACTGCCCGTGCATTGCCGTTTGGGTGCCCTTTAACGAGGGGTGGGGTCAGTTTGACAGTGCAAAGGCTTATAATTATATTAAATCACTTGATAAAACAAGAATTGTTGACAGTGCTTCCGGCTGGCACGATCAAGGCGTAACGGATGTTATATCAAAGCATATCTATTTCACTCCTATAAGAGTTAAGGCGGGAAGCAGACCCTATGTTCTTTCGGAGTTCGGCGGCTTTTCGCAAAGAATAGAGGGGCACACCTTTAATAATAAAATGTTCGGCTATAAAATTTATTCTTCAAAGGAAAAGCTCACAGGGGCATATAAACGCCTTTTTGAAAAAACAATAATTCCGCAGATTAAAACAGGGCTTTCTGCCTGCGTTTATACTCAGCTAACGGATGTTGAGGATGAGCTAAACGGAATTATGACATACGACAGAAAATTAATTAAAATAGACGAAGAAACGGTTAAGAGAATAAATGAAAGGATGAAAATATAAATGAATCAGCTTGAAATCAAGGACGGCGTTAAGGCGCTCATCAAAACAAATATGGGAGATATGGAGTTTGTTCTTTTCCCCGAAACAGCTCCGAAGGCGGTTGAAAGCTTCACAACTCACGCTAAAAACGGCTATTATAACGGCATTATTTTCCACAGAGTAATTAAGGACTTTATGATTCAGGGCGGCGACCCAACAGGAACGGGCTGCGGCGGTGAATCTGCCTTCGGCCATAGCTTTGAGGATGAATTTGCAATAGACGCAAGAAATTATTACGGCGCGCTTTCAATGGCAAATTCAGGACCAAACACAAACGGCAGTCAGTTCTTTATCGTTCAGGCAAAAAGCGTTCCCGCAAATATGCTTTCCCAAATGGAAGCACTTAAAGAGCAGGGCTTTCCGCAGGAGGTTATTGATAATTATAAGGAAAAGGGCGGCACTCCTTGGCTTGATTTCCACCACACCGTTTTCGGTCAGCTTATCAGCGGAGAAGAAACGCTTGAGGATATTGCAAATGTAAGATGCGGTGTGAGCGATAAGCCCGTTTTTGATGTTGTTATCAATGAAATAGTAATAACCGAATAATACAAAATAAGTTTTACGGCGGAGAATTTTTCTCCGCCGTTTTTCTTTTTGACAATTTATTCATTTGAAACAGATTATAATAAACTCGGTGGTTAGCTTGACGGTTATTTATGTTGATGTTCTTTTTATAGTTAATTTTTTCATAACCTTTCTGCTGCTTCTTATAACCGAAAAGCTTGCAAAGCGTGAGGATAAGCTTTATCGAAAGGTGCTTGCATCATTTGTCGGCGGTGCGTATTCTCTTGTTATTCTTGCCGATGAGCTCAGCTTTCTTGTCTGCACCTTAGGAAAGCTAATTGCCGCGTGCATAATCGTTTTAATTGCATTTAAGCCTGTCAGCCTAAAAAATTTAATAAAGGAAACAGCCCTTTTTTTCTTTTCAAATTTTATCTTTGTCGGGCTTATTGCTGGTCTTTGGATGATTTTTAAGCCGCAGGGCGTTGTGATAAATAATTCAACGGTTTATTTTGATGTTTCGGCAAAGGTGCTTCTTGCCTCAGCTTTTATCGCTTATATCATAACCGCCCTTGCGCTTAAAATTTATAATAATAAAATTTCAAAAAATGAGATATACAGAATAACGGTTTATAAGAATAATAACTGTATAAAATTTTTTGCCTTTGCAGATACGGGAAACAATCTTAAAGAGCCCTTTTCCGATTATCCCGTAATAGTTGCAGATGAAGGCTTGTTTAAGGAGGTGGAATGTAACCGTGTAATTCCTGTTTCAACTGTCAGCTCAGAGGGAATGCTCAAAGCGTTTAAGCCCGATAAGGTGGTTATATCGTCGTCAAGAGGCTCTGCCTCTCTTGAAAGGGTTTATATTGCTTTAAGCGGAAATATAAAAAAAGGGGAGTATCAGGGAATTATAAATCCTAAAATCATAAACGGGGTGCAGTATGCTTCAAAGAATTAAGCTTTTGTTTTTAAGATTATTTAAAATAAAAAAAGAATGTCATTATATAAACGGTCCGGAAACTCTGCCTCCGCCTCTGTCAAAGGAGGAGGAAGAAACGGTTATGAACGAGCTTCGCCAGGGAAATAACGAGCACAGGGATTTGCTTATAACTCATAATTTACGCCTTGTTGTTTACATAGCAAAAAAGTTTGAGCAGTCGCCAACCTCTACTGAGGATCTTGTTTCTATCGGAACAATCGGCTTAATGAAGGCGGTTAAAACCTTTAATCCCGATAAAAATATTAAGCTTGCAACATATGCTTCAAGGTGTATTGAAAATGAAATTCTAATGCATTTAAGAAAGGTTGGCTCCGCAAAGCTTGAAATGAGCTTTGATGAGCCGCTTAGCATTGATTGGGACGGAAACGAGCTTACTCTGCGTGATGTTCTCGGCTCCGAACCCGATGAAATTTCAAACGATATAGAGTATAACGACGAAAAAGCATTGCTTTTAAAAATTGTTTTGTCTCTGCCCGAAAAGGAAAGGGATTTGATGAAAAAACGCTTCGGAATACTCGGCGAGCAGGAGCACACTCAAAAGGAGCTTGCCGATTTAATGGGCATTTCTCAAAGCTATATTTCACGGCTTGAAAAAAGAATTTTAAGCAAAATAAGAACGGAAATGCTTCGTGAATATGTTTAACGCCTATAATAAGAACGGGACTTGATTTTGCTTCAAGCCCCGCTCTTTTTGTTTCAGTCCTCAACAACATTTCTTCTGAACAGAAGACAGATACACCAAATTGCCGCAATTGCGATAATGCAGTAAATAATCCTTGCAAGAACGCTATCCTGACCTCCGAATATCCAGGCGACAAGGTCGAATTTAAAAAGGCCAACAAGCCCCCAGTTAATTCCGCCTATAATATTGAGGATTAATGCAATTCTGTTTACTATCGACATTTAATCATCTCCAAACATAAAAAGGTCGTTAGTATCTTGCCCGAACTAACAACCTTTTATTCAAAATTATTAAATTTTTTAAATGCCTGTAACAAGAATTTCCGCATTATCTCCCGTTATGCAGTATTCTCCGTAATTTGCAGGCACGAAAAAGCTTGCGCCTTTTTTAAATTTTTTACCGCCGATTGTTCCGCACCCGTCTGTAACAAGAATATGATTAAAGGATTTTTCGTCTGTTTTAAGTGTAAGTGCTCCGTTTATTAAATAACGCTCAACAGTGAATAAATCGCATTTTGTTAATAACTGCTTTTCGCCGTATTCTGTTTTAACAGCTTCTTCAAGCGGATGAGTAGGGTATGAAGCAGGCTCTGTTTTGGAAACATCAACCGCCTTTTTTATATGAAGCTCTCTCGGCTTTCCGTCCTTTCCGACTCTGCCGTAGTCATAAACCCTGTATGTAGAATTGCTGTTTTGCTGAATTTCCGCAATAAATGTGCCCTTGCCGATTGCGTGAACTGTTCCCGCCTCAATAAAGAATAAATCGCCCTTTTTAACATTAACTATGTTAAGCACATCTAAAAGCGTGTTGCTTTTAATTGCCTCTTCAAATTCTTCCTTTGAGATTTTATCCTTAAAGCCGTATATCAGCTTTGCGTCGGGCTCTGCGTCAAGAACATACCAAATTTCCGTTTTTCCGAATTCGTTTTCAACGCGCCTTGCATATTCATTGTCCGGATGAACCTGAATTGATAAATCGTTTTTTGCATCAATCAGCTTAATCAAAATCGGAAAATAGGGAAATTTAAGAGAGCTTGTTCCAAGCATTTTTTCCTTTGAGCCCTCTTCAATAACCTCTTCAAGCGTTTTTTCGCCGTAGCCGTCATTTAAAACGATGTTTTGCCCGTCCTTGTGGCAGGAAAGCATCCATCCCTCTGCAACGGGGTCAAGGTCTGTTTCAAAGCCGAAATCATCTTTTAGTCTTGTTCCGCCCCAAATATAATCCTTAAAAACGGGTTTTAATTCCAAAATATCCATTTTCGTGCCCTCATTAATATATTTTTATTTAATAACATTTATAATATATCAAAATTTTGCTTCACATTCAAGCCGTAATAGTGTAAAATATGTTTTGATAAAATTAAGAATTGTATTTATTATATGTTAACGGAGATAATTATGTCGGCAGTCA
>JALEZT010000152.1 GCA_022772725.1 Eubacterium sp. | reverse complement strand
TTTCAATTTGTTTGCTAAAAAATTATACAATAAAACGCGGGCAAGGTCAAGAGTTAATTGAGAAGTTCATACAATTTTGAATAAACAAAATCAACGCTTGCTCTTCTGACATTATTTCTGCCGATTGTGCCGAACTGCATTGTATATGTTTTAACAACGCCGTTGATAGAAAAGCCGAAGCAGACCATACCTATCGGCTTATTTTCTGTTGCACCCGTTGGCCCTGCTATTCCCGTTATGCCGACTCCTACACTGCTTTTTGCTTTATTTGCAACGCCTGCTGCCATTTCAGCCGCAACCTGCTCTGACACAACTCCGTATTTATCTATACTCGCCTGCTTTACTCCGAGGAGCTCAACCTTTGCTTCGTTTGCATAGGTTACAAAGGACTCATCAAGCACATTTGAAACGCTTGTTACGCCCACAAGCTCTCCGCAGCAGAGACCTCCCGTGCAGCTTTCCGCAAAGGAAATTTTCATTTTTCTTTCTATTAAAATATCAACAACCTTGCACACGGTGTTATCCGAGCCGTATTCGCCCTTTGAATCGGGTGCTTTTTCATTATCCATTAAAGCCACTCTTTTCTTAAAAATTACAACAGACTTATTTTTTGCAAGTCATTATAAATTAAACATACTTAATTACATCGTAAATATTATCAACAACGGGAACATCGCTTCGTAAATCCTTATCTTTGAACCAGCCCCAATTCATACGCACGGCATTCATTCCTGCTCCGAGCGCACCCTCAATATCATTTACCGGGTGGTCGCCGACATAGAGACATTCCTCTGCTTTTAAGCCGAGCTTATCGGCGGTATATATAAATATTGCCGCATCGGGCTTATGAATATTTATATCTCCGCTTACAACAGCTATATCGCAATAAGGAAGCAAGCCGCTGTTATCAAGCTTTGTATGCTGTAAAACAGACGGACCGTTTGTTATTACTCCTGTTTTTATACCTTTTGCACGAAGCTCCTTTAAAAGCGGAACGGTTTCGTTAAAGATAACATTAAATGTGCCGAATTTGGTGTCGTAATGCTCTGCAAGCATTTGCGCAGACGGGGCATTTTCCCAATGCCACATATCTATTAACTGCTGATACCACTTTGTTCTTACAACATAGCCGCCGTTTCCCGTTTTGACCATATCGTTTATTCTTTTTTGCTTTTCTTCCTTTGAAATCTGCGGAAGAAATTCATCAATAAACGCATCGGCATATTTATCAAATGCGGCAGTTCTGTCCTGCAAGGTTTCGTCAAAATCAAATAATACTGCTTTTATCATAATTCAACTGCTCTTTTAGTTCGTTTACATCCTTAAAGGTTTTTTCGCCGCGCAGATAATCAACAAGCTCAACAGTTACTGTTTTGCCGTACAAATCTCCGTCATAATCAAAAATATGCGTTTCGGAAAGCGGCTCATCAACCTGCCAAGACGGTCTTTTGCCGATATTTGTAAACGCCTTATATGATTTTCCGTTTATCAGCACTCTGCTTTCATAAACGCCGAAGCGCGGAATTATAATTCCCTCGGGCAAATGCTGATTAATGGTTGGATAGCCGATTGTTCTGCCTCGTTTATCGCCGTCTATAACAACGCTTTCATAAGTGAAATTATAGCCGAGCATTTCATTTGCGGCTTTTATTCTGCCCTCGCTGACGGCTTTTCTTATTCGCGTTGAACTGATGGGCAGACCCTCATAATCCTGTGCTTCAAGAATACGCACCCAAACATCTCGCTCTTCAAGATATTTTCTCATATCAAGAGCAGACCAAGACGCATTTTTTCCGAAGCGGAAGTTAAAGCCGCACAAAATCACTCCCGCGCCGAATTTATCAAGAAGAATTTTTTCGATAAACTCCTCGCCGGAAAGATTTTTTATTTCATCGAAATCAGCAAAAACCGCATTTGGATAGCGTCTTTCAAAAATACTTTTTTGAAGGAGCGAAAAGCGGTTATGAACGCAATATATAATTGCATTATCTGCACCGGTTACAACTGTTTTGTGGGCAAGGTGCATACCGTCAAAATCGCCGAGAGCAACTGCCGTTCTTTTTTTATCGTTTGTTTCAGCCATAAATCTATTTTTCAATAAATAATTTTTTCACACGCAGTTCGCCGCCGTTTGCCTCTCCCAAGCCGAGAAAATCATTTTCAGGAGAATAAACACGGTAAAGGCTTCCCTGCCGAGTTTCATATTTTATTCTGCTTAAATCAAGTGCGCCGCCGTTTTTGAAGCGTATGCTCTGCGCGGAGGTTACGGCAATTCTGCCGTAAGGCGAAAGCGCCTTATCGACGGGAATAAGCAAATCATCAAAGGAAGCATTTTCTTCCTTTCTTTTGAGAATTTCATCAAGAGA
>JALEZT010000135.1 GCA_022772725.1 Eubacterium sp. | reverse complement strand
GCCTCTTAAAATCGAGGTGCACAAATCGTAATTATAATAGCTCCAAACGCCGTTGATTTTATTATAAGAGGTCATAATATTTTTCGGCTCTGCCTCTTTAATGCAGATTTCAAAGCCTTTTAGATAAATCTGCCTTAATGCTCGCTCGGAAACTCTTGCGTCATTTATTGTTCTTCTGAACTCCTGATTGTTGCACGCAAAATGCTTTGGACACGCCGCGCCGCCCTGCGACTGAATACCGCGAACTGCCGCCGCGCCGATTTTGCCCGTTAAATAGGGGTCCTCCGAATAGTATTCAAAATTTCTTCCGCAAAGCACATTCCTGTGGATATTCATTCCGGGACCAAGAAGAACATCGCTTCCCCTGATTTTCATTTCCTGCGCAACGGCGCAATAAACCTCATAAACAAGCTCCTCATCAAATGATGACGCAAGAAGCGTGCCTATCGGAATAAGCATACAGCATGCGCTGAGCCTTATTCCCGAGGGGCCGTCTGTTGTTGTTACGGCAGGTATTCCCTTTTCGCGAAGCGACGGCAAAACACCTGCATAGGCACCTGCATTTCCGCTTGCGCCGAGAGAACTGTTCATTGAATAATCTCCTCTTGTTATGGCTTCAAGCTCAACTGCACTTAACTGCGCCGTGAAATCATCAAGCGAGGCTTTGCCCTCTTTAACATCTGCAAGCGTTATTTTTTCATTGCCCGATTTTTTCAGCTCGGGCGGAAGATTATTTAAAATTTTTTCTTTAAGACTAACCTCGCTTGCCCTGCACGGTCTTAAAATCGGCAATCGCCTTGTGTCGCTTTCAAGAGCGGTCATAGCTCCAAAGGACTCCTTTGGCGCACAGCATTGCGACAGGGTGCTTATGCACACCGTTTCCTCTTGATAATAAGAGAAAATTTTCTCGCTTGACCTAACATTATTACCGATATAAAAATCATATTCGCCTGCTTCAACAACATAGGACGAAGCAAAGCCCGCCTTGCCCGATTCATCATAAGAGGCAAGCTGTTCAAGAGAAACAAAAAACGAAATTTTCTGCGCCTCATTAGGTTGAAGCTCCTTTGTTTTTACAAACGCGCAAAGCTCCTTTTCGGGATTTCCGAGAACGGCGCACGGCTTGCCCAAATAGAGCTGGGCAACCTCCTTGCCTGCACGGCTTCCCGTGTTTTTAACCTCTGCCGTAAACGAAAAGCCGTTTTCCTCCGCCTTGCTTTCAAGCAGGGAAATTTCAAATTCCGTGTAGCTCAAACCGAAGCCGAACGGAAAAAGCACCTTTTCCTTTTCAAAGGTTTCAAAATATCTGTAACCAACATAAATGTCCTCTTTGTAATAATTATATTCGGCGTTGCCGAAGCAGTCCGAGCTCGGATAATCCGAATATTCTGCGGCGCAGGTGTCTGTCAGCTTACCGCAGGGATTAACCTTACCGCAGAGAATATCGCAAACGGCATTTCCGCTTTCCATACCGCCCTGCCAAGCAATGAGCACGGCAGGAATATCAAGCTCCTCTATCCACGAAAAATCAATAACGCTTCCTATATTGAGCACAACAACCGTTTTTTCAAAATATGAGCGAACGGTTTTAAGCAGAGTGCGCTCCTCATCTGTTAAATAATAGCTTCCCTTTTCAAGAACATTTTCCCTATCCTCGCCGGATGACCTGCCGATAACAACAACGGCACAATCGGATTTGTTTTCAGCCCTTGCCACCTCCATATCGGAAATCGGCATTTCGGGATAAAAGCGCGGCCACATTCCCCAGCCTGCCTCTGCAATTTTATTTTCTGCACACCAGCCTGCATAAACCTCGGCAAGCTCCTCGTTGAGCGAAAGCGCATCGCACTCTCTGATTCCCTGAACGAGATTAACCTCATACTGCCTGTTTACATCTCCGCCGGAGCCGTAGCCCGTATAAAACCAATCGTTTTGCACTCTGCCGAAAAGGGAAACAACGCTTCCCTTTTTAAGCGGAAGCACACCGTTGTTTTTAAGCAAAACGGCTCCCTCTGCGGCGGCGCGCCTGAGGAGTGCGCTTACCTCGGGAGCAACCGAGCCGCCCTCTTCTCTGTTTATGATTTTTTTCTGCGCAACGGAGCTTATTCCGCCGTATATTTTCAAAGCAGTCTCTTTCAATTTTGACATAAATTTTCCCCCGATATTTTTATTACATTATAATAATAACAAAACACACATTGCAAATCAAGAAAAACAAAAAAAGGGTGGGAAAAATCCCACCCTAATTTTAATATTCTTTTAATACTCACCTTTATAAAGCATTGTGTAATCTCGCACATTGATTACGCCGTCTTTATTAACATCAAGAACAGGGATATAAACGCCGTCGCCCAGCCTTGAATTGATATAATCAAGGAAGCGTGCTTCATAGGTGTTGCCGCAAACAGTGCACTTAACGGAAGCCGTGCCGTTTGCAAAGCCCGTTATAATCTCCGTGTGAGCAGCACTCCAAACGGCATAAATATCGGTATCTGCCGTTACATTTGAAGCGGTGCCGCTCCAATGAACACAAGCCATACCCTCGGGTGCCTGCGGGAAAGCAGGAGCAGAGCAGCTTCCCGACGAATTAACATAGCTGAGGCGAACAAGTGCGCTTCCCTCTTCATCGGAGAAATATCTTACTCTGTAAAAATTCTTGCTGATATTGATATGAACCGTCATAGCCTCACTGTCTGCCGCGCCGGTGTCATATTTATAATCAATTCCCGAAAGGATAATATCATAATCCGTAAAGGAGAAGGCACTCAACGAGGGATTATATCCGGTATATGTGTCCTCCTCGCCCTCTGCAACCTCATTTGGATTAGGAATGTTTGACGATGTAATTTTTGACGAATCGCTGAATGAAACGGGAACCGAAAGCGTTTGGCCGCTAAACGAAGCCGTTGCATCAATCGTTTGCCTGCCGATATTATATTCCGTTATCTTTCCTGCAAGCAATGTGTTTGCCGAAAGGTCAAGCTGCTTTAAATGATTTTCGGAGCAGTTGAGCTCTGCAAGCAGGGTGTTTTTGCTTAAATCAATTGTTTTAAGCTGATTACCGTAGCAGTTTAAATATGTTAAATTCGGACAAACGCTTACAAAAAGAGTTTGCAGATTGCACTCATCGCATTGAAGCTTTTTTATTGAGCTTGAAAGAGTGAGTGTGCGAAGCGAGGTGTTTCCTCGGCAGTTCAAATCAGTTAGCGCAGTGTTTTTGGAAACATCAAGAGTTGTTAATTCATTACCGTTAATAACAAGCTTTTGCAAATTAGTGAGCGCGCTGAAATCAGCCTTTGAAACTCCCAAATCGCCTGCATAAAGGCTTTTAAGAGATGTGAAATATTCAATTCCCGTTAAATCGGAAATGCTTCCCGAGGCGAGATAAACAAGGGGCATTTCCGTTACCGCCGCAATTTCTGCGGCGGTTAGATAGCCTGCCGACTCACCGGTGTCATAATTCTCGGAAATAACCTGCCTGAAAACCGCATCGGGAAAATTAACTGCATTTATTGCAACCGTATCCTCTGCGGCGGCAAGAAACGCGCACGAAGCGCAGGAGAGCGCAAGGACTGCCGATGTTAAAACACAAATAAATTTTTTTGTTAATTTATTCAATCCTGTGCACCTCCTATCAACCCCTCGTGAATGTTACGGGGATTGAATTTCTTATTGTTGAGCCGTCGGCAAGCGTTATTGTGCAGGTTATCGTTGCCGTGTAGTTTGACGAGGTTGCCGCACCGCTTATCTTAACAAGTCCCGCCGAATCAACGGTTATCTTTGAATTTGAAGACTCCCACTTAATTGAGGTGTAGTTTTCTGCATTTTCGGGATAGGTGTTTATTCCGAGCTGAATGCTCTTGTTATAAAGCGTTGCGGCGGTGTAGGTTACACCTGTGCTCTCATCAACCTCTGCGCCGTTATAAACAAACTTAAATGATGTTATAGGCGTTTTATCGTCTATAACCCTGATTGAGGCGGTAACAACCGTTTCTCTGTCGTAATCATCGGTTACGGTATAGGTTACATCAATTGAAGCCGTTGCCTCGGTGTTGTTCTTTGTTAAGAGAAGCTTACCGTCAACAACCTGGGCGGTTAAATTAGTTGCGTTTTCATAGGTAAATACTGCGGATTTAATCATTGCTCCTGTTGCATAAACGCCTTGAAGCACAAGCTGATTATTAGCATTTT
>JALEZT010000111.1 GCA_022772725.1 Eubacterium sp. | reverse complement strand
AAAGGAAATTAATTCCGCTCTTGCTCAAAGAACATATTATGCAGGCAGATATGCTTATCTTTGTTGTTGCGCAAAATCAACAAGCCGTCTTTACGGAATGTGGACGGGCGAGTGGAACACAGGTTGGGGCAGTAAATACACAATGGATGCAAATGTAAATCTGCAAACCTCCTCACTCACAACAGGCAATATCTCCTCGGCTCCTGTCGGCTATGTTTATTTCATTCTCCGTCAGCTTCCCGATTGGGAGGAAAATGCTTATGCAACCCACGGCTTTACAGATGCTATTCAAGCACCCGTTAACACAGACGGGGATAAGGCGGTTATAACCGAAACCTGCTATCCCTATCCTTTTAGGTACTGGAACGCCGGCACCTCTTGGATGATTCGCCCGATTTATGAAACGCTCCAAACATACGGTAATATAGAAATTCCGCTCAGCGATGAATTTGATTTAAGCAGTCTTAAATCTGTTCTTTCTCCCGTTGAGGAGGATTTAACCGATGAACAGATTGAACAGATAGAAGGCAGAGGCTATCTCCGTCTTGAAGAGGATATCCTTCTTCCGCTTCTTGTTAAATCCGCAAATTATTGGGAGCAGCTAATGACTGCCGAGTATTATACCGATTCAAACGGCGAAATCCATTATGAAAAGGGCAAAACAGAGCTGAAAGAGGGAGAAGCCTATTGTATTCTTCCAAGCTATTCGCCTGAAAATAATCCGTCAAATTATCCAAGCCCGTCAGATGCAAACTGCGCAATTGATATTGCCGCCTGCCGTGATAATCTTAATATGCTTATTGAGGTTTTGGGCGATGTGTCTCCCGAGGCGGACTCTTCAAAATGGCAGGATATAATTGATAAGCTTCCGCCGTATCTTTATGATGAAACAGGCGCGCTCAAGGAATGGGCGGTAACCACCCTTGAAGAAAATAATGAACACAGGCACCTCAGCCATCTTTACTGCGTATGGCCGTTGTTTGAAACACAGGATAATGAGGAATTGACAAACGCCTGTATTCAGGCAATTGAAAACAGAGAAAGCGAAAACGAAGCAAGCCACGCGCTCGTGCACCGCTCTCTTATTGCCGCAAGGTTGAAGGACAGAGACAGCTTAACAGACGCTTTAACAAAGCTAATGAATCATAAAATACGCTATGATTCGCTTATGACTAATCACGATTATGACAGAAGCAGCTGCTATTGCACCGATTTTGCAATCGGCTATCTCGGCATAATCAACGAAAGCCTTGTTTATTCAAACACGGGCGAAATAGAGCTTCTTCCCGCGCTTTTGAACACAGGCTTTGATAAGGGCTCGGTAACGGGCATAAAAGCAAGAACAAGAGCAACGGTTGAAAGTCTTGAATGGGATGTTAATTCCAAAACCGCCGTTGCCGTTATCAGCTCCGATACAGACCAAATAATTACCGTTTCATGCGGACTTTCAGAGGAAAGCGTAGAAGCCGAATTTAAGGCGGGAGAAAGCAAAACCTTTGAATTTTCATTGAAATAAAATAATAAAAAAGCAGAGCTTTCACAGACAAAAATGCGAAAGCTCTGTCTTTTTTTTGTAAAAATTCTGATAAGCATAAATTGTTGTGGATTGCACTTACGGCTCAACTTGGTTTTTGATGTCGTTAAGCACTTTCTTTTCTATTCGGGAAACGTAGCTTCTGCTTATGTTAAGCCGCCGGGCAACCTCTCTTTGAGTAAGCGGCTCGCTGTTGTCAAGTCCATAGCGCAGAATGATGATTTCCTTTTCTCTTTCATCTTCAAGATTTTCAATAATTTTTGAAACCTTTTCCCATCGCACCTTCTTTTCAAGGTCTTCCGCAAGGTCTCGGCTGTCGCTTATTGTGTCCTGAATAGTAAGCGGATTTCCGTCCTTGTCATTTTCAAGCGAATCGTTAAGATAAACGTCTCCCGAATTTTTGCGTATATTTCTGAAATGCATAAGAATTTCATTCTCTATGCACCTGCCTGCGTAGGTTGCAAGGCGAATGTTTTTGTCGGCGTCAAAGCTGTCAATAGCCTTAATAAGACCGATTGTTCCTATGGAAATCAAGTCGTCCGTGTCGTTTGTTTTTGAATAGTATTTTTTAACAATGTGGCTCACCAGCCGAAGATTTCGCTCAATCAAAAGCGCGCGTGCGTCGGGGTCGCCGTTTTTCATTCTTTCAATCGCCTGTGCTTCTTCCTTTTTTGAAAGCGGCTTCGGAAAGCTTGAAGTGTTGTTGATGTGCAGTATGAAATAAAGAAAATTTGCACTCAAAAACGAAATAATTGCAGAAAACATTTTCATCACCGCTAAATTATATGCACCCCTCCTTGTACTTTTTCCGTCCTTTATTTAAAACATTGCATAAAAAGGGCGGTATCAATTTTGAATTGATGCCGTCCTTTTAGTTCGTTTCAAAGCTTACAAATCAAAAATAAACCGTGTAGTGAAGTCAAAAATCGGAGGAGGGCTGCTATTTGCAGGCTTTTTATTTTTCAGGTATGCTTCGGTGAACCAAACATCATTTTCCTGCCTTGTAACGAATTCTCCGCCGTATTTTGAAACGATTTCCTTAATAATGCCTATACCGTTTCCATGTTCCATTGATTTACCTTTGCTATCGTTTTTTTCTTTAAATCGGTTTTCGCTTTTTATAATAATTTGTTCGTTGTTAATTTCAATGCTTATTTTACATTCTCTGTTTTCTTCAAGGGCATAAACTGCGTTTAGAGCATTGTCTATAACATTACCTAAAAGCCTGCATAAATCATAATCATCCGGCAAAACAGAAAAGTTTTCCGAGATTTCGGCATTAAGCAAAATTCCGTTTTTCTCTGCCTGATGCATTTTCATATAAATTATGGTGTTTATAGTTTCATTTGAGCAAATTGTAAAGCCTGCTATTCCGGTTAAATCCTCTGTTGTGTCCTGCAAAACAGCCATTGCCTTTTCGGGCTTTCCTATTTCAATGAAGCCCTTTGCGGTTGCAATTATGTTTGCCAAATCATGCTTGATTTTGCGAAGCTCCTGCTTTTCCTCTTTAAGCATCATCATCTGTTGGTAATCAAGCTTATTTTTAAGGAGCTCCTTTTCAATTTGAAGATTTTTCTCTTCAACCTTTTCTATATGATCAACTATGAAAATGATGGAAAAATCAACAACTATGCAGAATATCGCAAAAATAACAATCATCATTTCAGCGGTTGTTTTTGAAGGGCTGTTTAACGCCGAGTCAACAAGGTTGAATGCCGCAAAGGATTGATAAGCTGAAAAAATGTGAGTTATCGGAAAAATATAAAACAGGCAAAGCTTTGCCTTGTATGAAAATGATTCCTTTGTTTTTGTTTGAATTAATTTTATAATTGTAATAAATATAAAATGAACCGAAAAAACGGTTAATGAGAATAATATAAAATCAACCAGGCTGATTTCATAAGAAAGAGCACTGCTGAAATCAAATCCGAAAAACAAACCTCTCAGCAGCTCATAAACAAGAGAACCGCTCATATATGCGCAAAGGGAAAAAACTATTGAAAAAACCTTCGGAAAAAGCTTTCCCTTGCAAACTGCCAAGCATATCGCAAACTGCAAGGCATAATATGAAAACATTATTACATATTCGTTTTTGCCTGTTGCAAATTGAAGCGTTATGTAAGAAAAAAGCATGCTTGGGCCAACAAGCGAGAGGAATGTTATAAGC
>JALEZT010000105.1 GCA_022772725.1 Eubacterium sp. | reverse complement strand
TCAACCATTGTGTTATAGGTTCCGATTTCCTCGATGAAACGACCGTCTCTCGGGAATCTTGAATCTGCTACTACTACACGATAAAAGGGAGCCTTCTTTGCGCCCATTCTGCGAAGTCTGATTTTTACTGCCATTTTGTTTACCTCCAAAAGTAATTTTTTATTATTAATTTATTAATTTAACCAATTTAATATTGGATAAAAACCTTTTAAAATCCAAACGGATTTGAATTTTTGCCGCTTCCCGTCATACCCATCATTTTTTGAGCCATCTCGGGATTTTGCTGCATCAGGCGGCGCATTTTTTTGCTGACCTTCGGTCCGCTTTTTCCGCCGAACTGATTTATCATTTTTTTCATCTGCTTAAACTGCGCAAGAAGCTTATTAACATCTTCAACCTTCATTCCGCAGCCTGCGGCAATTCTGCGCTTTCTTGACGGATTTATGATATCGGGATGAGTCCTTTCCTCTTTCGTCATTGAATAAATGATTGCTCTGAACCTGCCGAAAGCACCCTCATCTATATCCTCATCGCGAATTTTGGAGCCTATGCCGGGAATCATTTTGATTGTGTCTTTTAGGCTTCCCATTCTTTCGATTTGGTCAAACTGATCAAGCAAATCGTTAAGGTCAAATTTATTCTTTGCAAGCTTCTTTTCAAGCTCTGCGGCTTTTTTCTCATCAAGCGTTTGCTCTGCTCTTTCAATAAAGGAAAGCACATCGCCCATACCGAGTATTCTTGAAGCCATTCTGTCGGGGTGGAAAACCTCGAGGTCTCCGAGCTTTTCGCCGGTGCCGACAAATTTTATCGGCTTGCCCGTTACGGCTCTTACGGAAAGTGCCGCACCGCCTCTTGTGTCGCCGTCAAGCTTTGTAAGAATAACGCCGCCTATACCGAGTGTTTCGTTAAAGCTTTTGGCAACATTAACTGCGTCCTGACCTGTCATTGCATCAATAACAAGGAGAATTTCGTGAGGATGAACGGTGCTTCGTATATTTTGAAGCTCCTGCATAAGCTCCTCGTCTATGTGAAGACGGCCTGCCGTGTCAAGAAAAACATAATCGTGGCCGTGGTCCTTTGCATATTTAATTGCTTCCTCTGCGATTTTAACGGGATTTTCCGTTCCCATTTCAAATACGGGAACGCCAACCTGCTCGCCGACTACCTGCAACTGCTTTAGAGCGGCAGGTCTGTAAATATCGCAGGCAACAAGCATAGGTCTGTGCCCTTCGTTTTTAAGCTTAAGAGCAAGCTTTGCACTGTGAGTTGTTTTACCCGAGCCTTGAAGACCGCACATCATAACAATCGTTGGCGGATGATTAGCTGTTGCAAGCCTTGTTTCGCTTGTTCCCATAAGTTTTGTTAATTCTTCATTAACAATCTTAATAACCATTTGACCGGGAGTAAGCGATTCCATAACATCCTCGCCTATTGCGCGCTCTGTTACGGATTTTGTGAAATCCTTTGCAACCTTATAGTTTACATCTGCTTCAAGAAGAGCAAGGCGCACCTCACGCATTGCATCCTTAACATCGGCCTCGGTTAATTTGCCTTTGGCACGAAGCTTTTTAAATGAATTTTCAAGCCTTTCGGAAAGACCTTCAAATGCCAAAGCAATCAACTCCTAACATAAAAACTTAAAACTGTGAAAGATAATCCGCAGTTGCTTTGATTTTGGAAATATTATCGTTTATTTCCCTGGAAAGACTGTGGGCAAGATTATATTCGTTTATTTCCTCTGCGCACTGCCTTATTTCATCAAGCCCCTTTTTCATTTGGGTAAAGCGCTTTGCAAGTCCGAGCCTTTGCTCCATATCGAAAAGCTGATTTTCGGCACGCTTTATTGCATCGCGCACACCCTGACGGGTTATGCCCTCGTTCTCTGCAATTTCGGAAAGAGATAAATCTTCATCATAATAATAGATAAGAAAATCGTGTTGCTTTTTAGTAAGCATTTCGCCGTAAAAATCAAGCAAAAAAGACACTTCAAGATTTTTAGCCACAATTTTCCCTCCCTTGATAATTATGATTTGCAGGAACAAGTGTAAAGTATTTAATCTTTACAGCAAGAGATATTATACATAAGAGGAGCAAATAAGTCAAGCAAATATTTAAATATTTTTTTGATAAAATTTTTGTAATTTTACTTGACACAAAATGTTGCAAAAAAAGCAGAAAAAGCACTAAATATAGAAAAATATCCCCTTGATATATTTTATCAAAGGGATATTAATAACTCATTTTAATTCGGCAATTGTTACGCCGTTTTCTCCCTCGCCGTAAACGCCGAGGCGGAAGGCTTTTATATTCGGATGGTGGCGAAGCTCCTGTGTTACTGCGCTTCGCAGTGCACCTGTTCCCTTACCGTGAATAATGCGAATTTCGGGAATATTATTTAAAACGCATTTATCAATAAAAAGTCCGAGATTCATAAGTGCTTCATCAACCGTTTGACCTCTCAAATCAAGCTCGGTTGTTACATCTGCGTCTGCTCTTGAAGTAGTTCTGTAAACAGAGCGCTGAGAGACGGGCTTTGGCTTTTTCTTTTTTTCGGTAAGCATAAGGTCGCCCATTTTAACGCGGGTTTTGAATATGCCCGACTGAACAAGCACCTTTTCCCTGCCGACTTCAAGCACCTCGCCCTCGCCTATACCTCTTATAATAACGGCGTCGCCCTTAACGACGGGACGCGGCAATTTATAATCCTCATCCCAGTTTTCAGCAAGCTCGCGCGGGTCAATAATCTCCTGCATTTCGCCGAGCCTGTTTTTGATTTCTCTTCTTGTTTTTCGTGCAACCTCCGTTGCATTTGAATTTTCCGCTTCCTTTTTAAGCTGTTCAAGCTTCAACAGGAAATCTGCGCTTTGCCTTTTTGCCGAATTAATTATTTTTTCAGCCTCGCGCTTTGCCTTTTCAAGCTCATTTGCCTTTAACTGCGCAATCTTATCCTTTTCGGACTGCGCCTTGCTTCTCATTCTGTCTGCCGCCTGAACAGCCTTTTCGGCGCGATCCTTTTCCTTTTCAAGCTCAAGCCTTGTTGCTTCAAGGCTTTCAAGAACGGCTTCAAAGCTTCTGTTTTCGTTGCCGACAATCTTCTTTGCTTCCTCAACAACCGACTTATCCATACCGAGCCGCTCGGAAATTGCAAAGGCATTTGACCTGCCGGGAACGCCGATTAGGAGCTTATATGTTGGGCGAAGAGTGTTTACATCAAATTCGCACGAGCCGTTAGAAACGCCTTCGGTTTCAAGCGCATAAGCCTTTAATTCGGCATAATGAGTTGTTGCGGCGATTCTTGCGCCCTTGGCTCTTAAATATTCAATAATCGAAACGGCAAGCGCCGCGCCCTCGATAGGGTCTGTGCCCGAGCCGAGCTCGTCTATAAGAACAAGAGAATTATCTCCCGCCTGCTTCATTATATCTATTATATTAACGATATGCGAGGAAAAGGTTGAAAGGCTCTGCTCTATGCTTTGCTCATCGCCGACATCAACAAGAACATTTTCAAAAACGGCAATTCTTGAATTATCGCCTGCCGGAATAAGCAAGCCGCATTCTGCCATAAGAGTGAGAAGACCGAGAGTTTTTATTGCAACTGTTTTACCGCCCGTGTTAGGGCCTGTTATAACAAGTGTGTCAAATTCTCCGCCGAGCATAATATCAGTCGGCACAACCGTTTCGGGATTTAAAAGTGGATGCCTTGCCTTATTAAGCTCAATAATTCCCTCTTTATTCAGCAGAGGCATTGACGCTTTCATTTTTTCGGCAAGGTGTGCCTTTGCGAAAATCAGATTAAGCATAACCGCACTGTCATAAGAGCTTTTTATGCTTTCGGAAAAGCTTCCCGCCTCTGTTGAAAGCTCAAATAGTATTCTGCGGATTTCCTCGCGCTCTCTGCTTTCAAGGATTTTTATTTCGTTATTTGCATCAACAACGGAAACGGGCTCGATAAAAACAGTTGCGCCCGAGGCAGACATATCGTGAACAAGGCCGGGAACATCTGCTCTGTTTTCCGACTTTACGGGAACAACATATCTGCCGTTTCTTTGAGTAACAATTGGCTCTTGAAGAAATTTTTGGTAATGAGCACTATGTATTATTCCGTCAAGCTTCTCGCGGATTGAATTTGCTTTGGCACGCTTTTTTCTTCTTATTTCAAAAAGCTCGTCCGACGCCTTATCGGAAATTTCATCCTCAGAAATAATAACGGAGAAAATCTTTGCTTCAAGATATTTATTAACCGTTATCCCCTCAAAGAAGAAATCAAGATTTGTACGAACAGACGAGAAATGACCGTACCATTCATAAAGAGAACGCACGGCTCGAAGAGTTCCCGCAATCGCAAGCAGCTCCGAGGTGTTAAGCTCTCCTCCTGCCGCCGCACGCGAAAGCGCATTATTAACATTTTTGAGCCCCGAAAACGACGGCGCACCGAAGCGCGCAAGCAAAGAATAAGCGTCCTCTGTTTGAGAAAGCAAAAGCTGTGCCTCGTCAATATCGTTTACGGGCTTTAATTTAAGTGCAAGCTCCTTTGCATCATCGCAGGTGGCTTCCCGTGCAAGCATTTCAAGCACACGGTCAAGCTCCAATGCCTTTAAATTTTTATCCATTATCCTATTAATCCTTTATAAAATTCAAGCGCGCTTAATTTGCGCTGAATATGTGAAATCATATATTTTTCAGTTATGCTTCCAAGAAGCGTTAAATTTTCATCGCTTAAAGTAAAGCTGAAAATTTTTGAAGGCTCCGTTAAGCATATAAATCTTATTGCCTTTATAACTGTTTTCGGCACGGGAACCGCTCCTGCCTTTGGGCAGTTTTCGCAGTAAATTTTACCTTCAAGGGTGTCAAAATACATTAAATCGGTTTCAAACGCCGAGCAATTATCACACGCCAAAACAGACGGCATATATCCGCCGAGGCAGAGCGCGCGAAGCTCAAAAGCGGATTTAACTATTCTTTTATCCTTTTTGCCTGCACAAAGCAGATGAAGCGCATTGAGCGTCAGGCGCAAAAGCTCGGGACAGGGCTGCTCCTCGCCTGCCGTTTCAAACGCAAGCTGGGCAAAATACTGTGCAAGAGAAAGCGCCTCAATATCCTTTCTTAAATCAAAAAAGACCTCTATCGGCGAAGCGTCATCAGCCACAAAGGCGTCCTTTGTTCTGTAAAGCGTGAAATCACTGTAAGCAAAAAGGGCAGTTGCACTGCTGAGCCTGCTTTTAACCTGCTTTGCACGGCGCACAAAGGCCTTAACAAGCCCATAATCAGCAGTAAGGAGAGTAACTAAACGGTCACTCTCCCCTATTGTCTGTTCTCGAATTACAAGCCCCTTTGTTGTAAACTTCATTGCCCTCTGCCTTTATTTCTTCGTTATGTTTTTTATATTCAAGATAATCGTTTACACTTCCGGTTTGAACAAACCTTTGCCAATATTCATCAGACATATAACCACCTCTAATATTTTATCCTACGGCGGTTATATAAATTTGTGCCATTTTAATCCAATCCGAAATTGCGAATAAGGCCCTCCTTGTTTCGCCAGCCCTCTTTAACCTTAACCCAGGTGTGAAGATTAACCTTTATATCAAAAAAGCGTTCAAGATCCTGCCTTGCAAAGGTTGAAATTTTTTTGAGCATTGAGCCGTTTTTGCCGATAACCATACCCTTGTGCGTTTCTCTTTCGCAATAAATAACTGCGTCTATATCAAGGATTTCCTTATCCTCACGCTCACGCATTTTTTCAACGGAAACGGCAATTCCGTGAGGAACCTCTTTATCCATAAGCCTTAATATTTTTTCGCGGATAATTTCGGCGGCAAGCACTCTTTCGGGCTGGTCGGTCAAGGTATCATCCGGGAAGAAATGAACGCTTTCAACCGCTATTGCTTCAAGCTCTCCGAGAAGAGCGTCTATCCCATCGCCGTTTACTGCCGAAACGGGAACAACCGCAGAAAAATCATAAAGCCCCGAAAGATAAGCAATTCTGCCGAGCAAATCCTTTTTATCCTTAACAGTATCAATTTTATTGATAACAAGGATAACGGGAGCCTTTTCCTGCTTAAATTTTTTAATAAGCTCTAATTCCTTATCGTTTAAATCTCCGTATGGCTCCGTAACAAAAACAACTGCGTCTGTTCCTCCAATGCTGTCGCCAACGGCGTTATTCATAGCCTCGCCGAGCTTATTGTGGGGCTTATGAAAGCCGGGTGTGTCCGTAAAAACAAACTGCGTTTCACCCTGAGTAAGCACGCCTGTTATTTTAGTCCTTGTTGTTTGCGGCTTTGAGGAAACAATTGCAACCTTTGCGCCGAGCATTTTATTCAAAAGCGACGACTTGCCGACATTAGGCTTGCCGACTATTGCCGTAAAAGCGGTTTTGGTCATTCTTCATCTCCCATATAATAGCTGTTATCTCTTTTCCAGCCTATCTGCGTTAAAACGGTTTCTTCCTTTTCACGCATACGAACCTCTTCCATTCCGCCTGCTTCGTGGTCATACCCAAGCAGATGAAGCATTGAATGTACTGTTAAAAAGCCGATTTCGCGTTGCAAAGGATGGTTAAAAAGCTTTGCCTGCTCAACCGCCTTTTCCATTGAAATAACTATGTCGCCAAGAAGCTTTGCGCCCGTATCGTGATTTATATCGTAAACACCGTTATCTCCGAGCGGGAAGGACAAAACATCTGTTTCCTTATCAATATTTCTGTATTCCTTATTGAGCTCTCTTATCTGCTCGTTATCAACGAAGCGAACGGAAACCTCTGCCGAGCCGTCAAATTCTTCAAGTTCAAGAACAGCGTGGCAGCAGCGGCGGATAAGAAGCCTTATTCCCGTTGGTATTTTAACCTTTTTCTGCGTGTTTGAAATATTAACTTTAACCTTTTCTATCACTGCTTTTTCTCCTCGCTTTCATATTTCTCATAAGCCTTGATGATATCCTGAACAAGCTTATGGCGCACAACATCACGCTGTGAAAATTTACACATTTCTATATCGTCAACATTTTTAAGAATACGCATAACCTTTTTAAGACCCGATTTTTTACCGTCAGGCAAATCAATCTGCGTTATGTCGCCCGTTATGACCATTTTTGAATTAAAGCCGAGCCTTGTCAAAAACATTTTCATCTGCTCGGGAGTTGTGTTTTGCGCTTCGTCAAGAATTATAAAGCTGTCGTCAAGCGTTCTGCCTCGCATATAAGCAAGAGGCGCAACCTCGATTGAACCGCGCTCCTGATATTTTTGGAAGCTTTCCGCACCGAACATATCGAAAAGAGCATCATAAAGAGGTCTTAAATAAGGGTCAACCTTGCTTTGCAAATCGCCGGGAAGAAAGCCGAGCTTTTCTCCTGCTTCAACCGCAGGGCGCGTTAAAATAATTTTATCAACCTCTTTTGCGCGAAACGCAGTTACCGCCATTGCAACGGCAAGATATGTTTTACCTGTTCCGGCAGGGCCTATGCCGAAGGTTATTGTGTTGTTTTCTATTGCCTCGCAGTATTTTTTCTGACCAAGGGTTTTCGGCTTGATGGGCTTGCCCTTTGCTGTTATGCAAATTGTGTCTGACGCGATTGAGGAAAGCTTTTCCTCCTTGCCCTCTTTAATAAGACTGAGCGCATAGCGCACATTCTGCTGAGTCAGCGCCTCGCCCTTGTTGATAAGGGAAAGCATACTGCTTATAGCTCTTTGAGCATAGGAAACATTTTCGCCGTCGCCCACTATTTTTATACTGCTTCCCCTGCTGATAATGGAAACATTGAATTCCTTTTCAATAATTTTTATATTTTCGTCAAAGGAGCCGAAAAGGCTGACAGCCTGCTCCATTGCTTCAAAATCAACTGTTACCTCTGCCATTAATCAATCTCTGCCTTAATAAGTTCTATTCGTCTTTCCTCAACCCTTAAAACGGTGAAGGTTATATTTTCATATCTTACTGTTACGGGCTTTTTCGGCTTTTCGGGCGGAAGATAGCCAAGCAGATTTATAACAAAGCCTGCAAGCGTATCGTAATCTCCCTCGGGAAAATCAACCGAAAGAATTTTAGAGGCGTCCTCTATATCGGTTGAGCCGTCAAAGGTGTAGGTTTTTTCGTCTATCTGCTCAACCTCTTCCTCCTCGTCGTCATACTCATCACGGATATTGCCGACTATGCTTTCAAGAATATCCTCCATAGTAACAAGTCCTGCCGTTCCGCCGTATTCATCAACAACAACGGCAAGCTGTATTCTTGTTTCGCTCATCTGCCTGAAAAGCTTTCCGCAGGCAATTGTTTCGGGAACGAAAAGAGGCTCTCTTATATAATCCTTTAACGATTCATCCTTTGAAATTTCGGTGCCGATAAATTTTAGAAGGTCCTTAACATAAATTACACCCACGATATTATCCAAATCCTCGTGATAAACGGGAATGCGCGAAAAGCCGTTTTCAATAGAAAGCTTTGCAACCTCTTCAAGAGAGGCACAATCCTCAACCGCTTCAATATCTGTTCTGTGGGTCATAATATCTCCCGCATTTATATCATCAAACAGGAAGATATTATTTATCATTCTTCTTTGGGAAACCTCAAGCTCGCCGACCTGCTCGTCCTCATCAACAAGCTGTTTTATTTCCTCCTCGGTTGAATTTCTTTTAAACCTTCGTAAAAAACCTGCCATAAAGGCAAAAACCTCCATAAGATATATAATTTACCAAAATATGCTTTATTATATACTTTTTCCAACAATTTGTAAAGTATCTTGATTTATCTAATATAAGATATTATAATAATAAAGTGAAATTTTAAACAAATAAGTGCGGAATTTATTATGCTCGATATTAACGAAATGGATGTTTGGCGTTTTCTAGCGGAGGATTCAAAGCCCGTTGTTATTTACGGTATGGGAAACGGCGCAGAAAAAATAATATCAAATCTTAAAGAATACTCGGTTGAGGTTGCCGATATTTTTGCAAGCGATGAATTTGTGAGAGGCCATTCCTTTTTAGGCTATAAGGTTTTGAAATATTCCGATATATGCAAAAAATATGACGATTTCAACATTGTTCTTGCCTTTGCAACACACATTGAGGATGTGCTTGAAAGGATTAAAAAAATGAACGGCGAGCACAGAGTTTTTGCTCCCGATGTTCCCGTTGCGGGAAACGGCATATTTACCGGGAAATATTTTGAGGAAAACAGAGAAAAATTTGAATATGTTTATTCCCGTCTTGCAGATGAGGAAAGCCGAAGAGTTTACGAAAATGTTTTGCGCTTCAAAATCAGCGGTAAAGTTGATTACCTTTACAGTAGCACGGAATATGATAAGAATAAAATATACTCCGATATACTGCATCTTACCGACCGTGAAGCAATAGTTGATGCAGGTGCCTATGACGGCGACACAATCCGCGAGTTTACGCGGTTTACAGGAGATAAATACAAGCATATTTACGCTCTTGAGCCCGATGAAAAAAACTTTAAAAAGCTCTGCCGCTCAACAGAGGGTATGCAAGGTGTTTCACTTTACAACACAGGTGCTTGGGATAAGAAGGAAACGCTTATTTTTTCAAAAAAAGCAGGCAGAAATTCACACCTCTCCGCCGAGGGTGTTCCGGTTGAATTTTGCGATATAGACAGTCTTATTTACGGCGAGGCTTCAATGATAAAAATGGATATCGAGGGAGCCGAGCTGAAAGCACTTTGCGGAGCGGAAAAAACGATAAAGAAATATTCTCCGAAGCTTTATATTTGTGCTTACCACAGAAACGAGGATATGTTTGCGCTTCCTATGAAGATATGGGAAATGAACGATAATTACAAAATCTATTTTCGCCATTCGCCTTACATTCCTGCGTGGGAAAGCAATTTTTACTGCACGGTATAAATCAACATAGAAAGGAAAATCAAAATGCTTGATACGATTATGTCATTTCTTGACACTTATGAAAAATATATAAATCCCGTTTTGGGAATAGCATTATTTGCTTTGTTGGCCGTTTCAAGAAACAAGCTTTCACAGGCGGTGCTGAGCATTTGCGCAAAAATATTTTTATCTAAAAATCCCGAAAACGCAGAGGGCTTTAAAAGCAGCTTAAAACGACCCGTTGCCATTTATTTCGTTTTGCTCGGCGCATTTTTGGGAATATATATCAATGCAAAAAGCGTGGCGCTTGTTGCGGCGTTTAAGATTTTCTCGGTGCTTATTGCCTGCTGGTGTATAACAAGCTTTGTTTCCGATAACCTGCTTAATATTGTCGGAAAGAAAAATCCCGACCAAAAGCTAAACGGCGTTGCAGTTAAATTTATTTCAAACATATTAAAAGCCTTAACCGTTTGCATTGCGCTTGTTATGGTTATTTCAGAGCTTGGCTACAACATTAACGGCCTGCTGACAGGGCTCGGAGTGGGCGGTCTTGCCGTTTCCCTTGCCGCACAGGATTCGCTTAAAAATCTGCTTTCGGGTTTCTTTATAATGTTTGACAAACCCTTTGATGTTGGCGATTTTATAGAAACCGCAGATTTCAAGGGCACCGTTGAGGACATCACAATGCGCTCAACAAGAATAAGAAAGCTTGACGATTCAATAGCAGTTGTTCCTAATTCCACTCTTTCCGATTCGCTTATAACGAACTATGCAAGGCTTAACAAAAGGCTTGTTGAATTTAAAATAGGTCTTCTGTATTCAACGCCAGCCGACGCGCTTAAAAAATGCGAGGAGGAAATATATGCCTTTCTTAACGGGCACGAGCTTGTTGAAAAGGAAAAAATCAGAGTTTGCTTTGCCGAATACGAGGACTCTGCTCTTAATTTGCAAATAAGATGCTACATTACCGATACAAATATAGAAGCATATTATAAATTCCTTGAAGAGCTTAATTTCAAAATCAAGGAAATCGTTGACGCAAACAACACCGATTTTGCTTATCCCACAAGAAGCATATATATTGAAAGCAACAAGTGAGGACGATATATGGATAGAAAGAATATTATATTTTATTTTTCCGACCAGCAACGGTGGGACACAATAAACGAGGAGGTTACGCCTAATTTATGCGAGCTTGCAAGGCAGGGTGTTATATTTGAAAACAACTATACCTGCCAGCCTGTTTGCGGACCTGCAAGAGCCTGCCTGCAATCGGGAGTTTATGCAACGGAAATAGGATGCTACAAAAACGGCATTTCTCTTCCGCGAGATATAACTCCGCTTGCGCATTACTTTAACGAAGCGGGCTATCAAACGGCATACATAGGCAAATGGCATCTTGCCTCCGATTCGGCAAGCCCCGTGGGAGTGCACTGCGAAAAATCAGCCATTCCGCGCGAAAGGCAGGGCGAATATCAATACTGGCGTGCGGCAGACTGCCTTGAATTTACCTCTCACGGCTATGACGGATATGTTTTTGACGAAAGCGGAAGCAAGATAGATTTTAAAGGCTACCGAGCAGACTGCATAAACGATTTTGCGCTTGAATATCTTGACAAATGCGATAAGAGTAAGCCGTTTTTTATGTTTATAAGTCAGCTTGAACCTCATCATCAAAATGACAGGCACAGCTATGAGGGATACAGGGAAACGGTTGAAAAATTCAAGGACTACCCTATTCCCGATGATTTATCGTTTCTTAACGGAGATTACGAAAAATGGTATCCCGATTATATTTCGGCAATTAACCGGCTTGACTATAATGTGGGCAGGCTTGTTGAAAAGCTCAAGGAGCTTAATCTTTATGACGACACGATAATAATTTATAC
>JALEZT010000064.1 GCA_022772725.1 Eubacterium sp. | reverse complement strand
CTTCAATTATAAATGCGCTCGTGAGATATTTCGGCTCTGCGGCGCGCATAAGCAAATCGTTTACCGTTCCGCAAACGGCAAGCCTGCCTATATCTCCGCCCTT
The DNA here is from genome assembly GCA_022772725.1 of Eubacterium sp. Classification (GTDB taxonomy): domain Bacteria; phylum Bacillota; class Clostridia; order Oscillospirales; family Acutalibacteraceae; genus Eubacterium_R. The sequence continues at coordinate 11,374 of JALEZT010000064.1, read as the reverse complement.
AAAGAACATAGGCTTAACAACAAATGAATCGGTTGTTAAAGCAATATTTGCGCTTGACGCAACTACTGCGCTGTCCTCCATTTGAGCTAAAATATCGTTTCCGTAGGAGTCTGCAAACACCTCATTTATGAGCCTGCTTGTTTGACTGCCTCCGCTTCCGTGAGCAAGAGTTATTTTCATATATTTCACATTCTTTCCGTAGTATAACAGGAATAGCAGGTTCCCTCGCAAGAAACCATACAAGAGCCCTGCGGTGTTTCGGGTGTGCACACCTTGCCGAAGAGAGTGCAATCCTTCGGCGCCCTTCTGCCGAGAATGATTTCGCCGCACGCGCAGGCGGGATTAAGCTTGAAATCCTCAACAATCTGCCTGCTTCCCATATCAAAGCGTTGATATTCCTTTTTGAGCGCAACGGCGCTGTTTTCAAGAACACCTATGCCTCGCCAAGCGGCAGAGCACGGCTCAAAATATTTATCAACAAGAGCCTTTGCCTTTTTATTTTCCTCTGCATTAACTGCATTTTTATAATAATTTTTAACTACTCCCCTGCCTTTCAGCCTTGTGAGAGCATAGATAGAGCAAACAAGCTCTGCTCCGCTGAAGCCCGAAACGGCAAATGGCAGATTATATTTTTCCGCCGCAGGCAAAAATGCGTTTGCACCCGTTATAACGGCAACATGGCCGGGGGCAATAAACGCATCAACACCGCCCTGCGAGCAGAGATAATCAATAACGGCAGGCATTGTTTTAAGTGCAGTTAAAAGCCGGATATTATTAATATTTCGCCTTATTGCCTCATCAATTAAAACGGCATAAACGGGCGTTGTTGTTTCAAAGCCGACCGCCGCAAAAACATAAATTTCATCCTTGTTTTTTTCGGCTATATCAAGGAGCTCAAGCGGAGAATAAAGCATAAGCACAGAGCCTCCGCGCGCCGACGCGTCTTTTAGACTGCCCTTGCTTCCGGGCACTCGAAGCATATCTCCGAAAGAAGCAACTGTTATTCCCTTTTGCATTGAAAGCTCAACAAGGCGGTCTGCATATTCGCCAACCGTTACGCAAACGGGGCAGCCCGGCCCTGCAACAAGCTTTATTTTATCCGATAAAAGCGACGGTATGCCGTTTTTTATTATCTCGGCGGTGTGCGTTCCGCAGACCTCCATAATCGTCATCGGCTCGCCGTTATAGCATTTTATTCCGTTTACTGCTTCCTTTAAATCAAACATCGGAAAGCTCCTCTATTTCTTTGAACAGTTCAGCCATACTTTCTGCTTCCTCCTGCTTCAAGACCTGAATAATCAGCCCTGCGTGAACAAGAGCATAATCGCCCTCTTTAACGCTGACCACTCCCGTGCTTGCCTTAACGGTGTTTCCGTTATAATCAACAAAAGCAGTTGTGCCTTCAATTTTAACAACCCTGCCGGGTGCCGCAACACACATTTATTTAAACTCCTTTTTGCAATTTCAAGGCGGTAATATAAGCCTGACCGAGCGCGATACCGCCGTCGCCGCACGGTGCCTTTTCATTAATATAAGCCTTAAAGCCGTTTTCTTCAAGCAGAGATATTGCCCTTTCGGTTAAAATTCTGTTTGCAAAAACTCCGCCGGAGAGAGCAATCTGCTTTATGCCGTGCCTTTGTGCCGTTTTAAGAATTTCATCAGCAATTGCATAATGAAAGCCGAGAGCAATCTCATAAACGGGAACGCCCTTTTCCTTTGCATTGATAATATCAATCAAAAGCGGCTTCCAGTTCCATTTATCAAACGAAAGCTTATATGGCTTTTTGGCCCTTGAAGCGCACAGTTCAAGCGCGCAGGCACATTCGCCCTCATAGCTGTTATACCTTTCAATATCAAGAAGAGCACAAACGCAATCAAAAAGTCTGCCTGCTGAGGTTGACCGAAAGGTGCCTATTTTATTTTCCAAAGCGGCTTTAACGGTTTCATCCTTATTTAAGCCGATTTCTTCAAGATAACAGGCTTTAACTCTTTCTGCATTCTTTGATGCCGAGTTACCGCCGAAAAGCGTTACGGGGAGGATATTTTCGACCCTTTTATATTCATCATCACGGCAGAGAAGCACCTCGCCGCCCCACACTGCTTCATCATCTCCGAAGCCTGTTCCGTCAAACGCAAAGCCGAGCACCTCGCCCGAAAGCCTATGCTCTGCAATAACAGAGGCAATATGAGCGTGATGATGCTGAATTTTATAATCGGCATTAACGAGCGAAGCGGAAAAATATGACGGGTGCATATCGCACGAATAAACGCTCGGAGAAAAGCCGAAAATATTCTCCATTTTCTGCCGACTGCTTTTATACTCACAAAAGCATTTTTCATTTTCAAGGTCGCCTATATATCTGCCCAAATAAGCATAATTTTTTCTTACAAAGCAGAAAACGGATTTTAAATCTCCTCCTGCCGTAAATATATCCTTATCGGCAGAAACAGGAAGCTCAATAGGCAAAGGAACATATCCCCTTGAACGCCTTATCATTTGAGCTTTACCAGCAACGACACGCAAAACGGAATCATCAAGCCCCGTTTCAATCTGCCTGTTATGATAAAGCACTCCGTCTAAAAAATCATTACTTTCATAAAGAGAAAGCATTTCGTTATTATCTGTTATAATCGGCTCGCCTGTTATATTTGCACTTGTCATAACAAGATGCTCACACTCACCTGCAAGAAGAAGCTGAACGGGATTGCATGGCAAAAGCGCACCTATTTCAGCACTTGACGAGCAAAGCGGCTTTGGAAAATCCTTTTTCTTTTTTAAAAGAACAACAGGTCTTGCGGGAGAGGTTAAAAGCTCTCTTTCCGCTTCATTTAAATAAGCATATTCATCAACAGATTGAACATTGCGAAACATAACCGCAAAGGGCTTTTTTTCGCGTGCCTTTAATCTGCGAAGCCTTAATACTGCTTTTTCATCATCTGCATTACAAACAAAATGAAAGCCGCCGATACCCTTAACGGCAATAACCCCGCCGTTTTTGAGAGCCTTAACTGCCTGCAAAACAGGATTGCCGCTTTGAGTATAATAAAGCCTCGGTCCGCAGGAATTGCAGGCTATTGTTTGGGCATAGCACCTATCGTTTTCGGCTGAATTATACTCTGCCTCACATTCGGGGCACATTTCAAATTCATCCATAACGGTATTTTCCCTGTCATACGGCAGAGCCTTTAAAATTGAATACCGCGGGCCGCATTGAGTGCAGCTTATAAACGGATGAAGATATCGCCTGTTTTCCCTGCTGAAAAGCTCCTTTTCGCATTTTTCGCAGGTTGCAATATCGGGCAGGGCAAGAGGAATAAAATCATCCTTTGCGGTGCTTTGGCAGATTTTAAATTCCAAATAATCGGGGGCATTTTCAACGATTTCCTCGCTGATTTTCCAAATCTGTGCACCCTCGGGCAAAAAGCAAACAAGGCGCTGAGAAAAATTTTTCAGCGCCGTTTCATTTCCCTGCGCGGTAATTTCAACCGCCGCACCCATATTTTTAACAAATCCGCTGATTTTTTCTTCCTGCGCAAGCCTTAAAACAAAGGGGCGAAAGCCCACACCCTGAACAAGACCGCAGACGAAAATGCGCTTTGTCATACCGTTTTGATTTCTCCTATTTCCATCTCTGTTCCGATTTCGCAGGGATTAGCCTCTGCGCCGCATTTGGGGCAGTTATATTTAAGCGGCTTACGCTCAAAAACCTCGCCGCACTGCGGACATCTTAAACACGCCGGAACGGATTTAACAACAATTTGAGCACCCTCGGCGCAGGTTCCCTGTGCACATTCATTAAAATAATTTGTTACAACCTCGGGAGAATATGTTGAAGCCTCTCCGATAGTTAAATGAATTTCGGTTACCCTTGAATGACCTCTTTCCTCGCAAAGCTTAACAGCCGTTTCGGCAATAAGCTTTCCCTCGTGAAATTCATGCATAATGTTAAAATCCTTCCAAATTTTTACTCTTTTGTTTTTGTTATAACGCCCGTTTCATTTCCCGAAAGAGAAAGACATTTTTTGGGGCATTTATCAACGCACGCACCGCATTTAACGCATTTATCAAGGTCAACGGTCCAGGTTTTTGTTTCCTTTCTGTCAACCGCAATGGCTTCATTCGGGCATTGCTTTTGGCAGATGCCGCAAAGCACGCATTTTGATATATCGTTTGAAAGCGTACCGCTTTCCTTTTCCTCCTCAGCAGGCTTAACCATAATATCAACGGTTGGCTTCTCGTTCGGCTCGGTATATCCGGGAACGATTGAAAGGCACTTTTTGGGGCAGGCGTTAACGCAGTTTGAGCACTGAACGCAACCCATTCTGTTTATGCTCCAGCTCTTTTCCGCTCTGTTTACGGTTATAGCGTCTGACGGGCATTTCTTTTGACAGATACCGCAGAGAATACAACTGTCAAAATCATTAACAATATGGCCTCTGCTTCTTATTGGATAATCTCTCTGCTCGGCAGGATAATTTCTTGTTGCAGGCTTCGAGAATAAATTTTTTAACGCAAGCGGGGTGAAATCCATTAATTTAGACATACGGCAACCCCCTTATCTTTCCGTACAGCTTATGCACGGGTCAATAGTTAAAACCTGCAAGGCAACATCTGAAAAATCAGAGCCCGGAAGAAGATTTATAAGAGCGGTTAAATTAGCAAAGGTGGGAGTTCTTATCCTTGCTCTGTTAAGATAAGGTGTTCCGTCGCCTTTAACATAATAAATCGCCTCTCCTCTCGGCTGCTCAACACGAACAAATGCTTCGCCGTTTGGATTTCCGGGGATTTTAACGGAGATTTCTCCGCCCGGGATTTTTTCAACGGCTTGTTCTATAATTCGTATTGACTGGAATATTTCCTTAATGCGAACCTGACATCTTGCATATCCGTCGCACTCATTGCTTGTAATTATTTCAAAATCAATATCACTGTATGCTCCGTAGCCGAGCTTTCTTGTGTCAAGCTCAATGCCCGAAGCGCGCATCATAGGGCCGACGCAGCCGAATTTAACTGCATCCTCCTTTGAAAGAATACCAACACCTCTGAGCCTGCTTTCAACAGAGTAATCATTAAGGAAAACATCTGTTGTTTTTTTCAGATCCTTTTCCATAGCCTTAAACTCTTTAATAAAGGCTTTCAGCATATCGGAGTCCATATCCTTTAAAACTCCGCCAACCTTATTTACGGAAAAGATAACCCTGCCTCCCGTGCTGATTTCAAACATATCAAGCACCTTCTCACGCAGGCGCCAACACTGCATAAAGAGAGCGTCAAAGCCAAAGGCATCTGCAAGCAGACCAAGCCAAAGAAGATGACTGTGTATTCTGCTCATTTCGCACCATATAGTTCTTAAATACTTTGCTCTTTCGGGTATTTCGCCGCCAAGCACTCTTTCAACTGCTTCGCAATAGCCCATACCATGCATAAAGGAGCAAATTCCGCAAATTCTTTCAAAAACATAAACATAATCGTTAAAATTTCTTTTGCTTGCAAGGCTTTCAAGGCCTCTGTGCACAAAGCCGATTGACGGAATTGCTTCAACAATCTTTTCGTCTTCAAGCACCAAATCAAGATGAATCGGCTCGGGAAGAACGGGATGCTGAGGACCGAAGGGAATTATTGTTCTTGTGCTCATTCCTCTGCCTCCTTTTTCATAGGAGCATCAACTGCAATATCATAAAATCTTCTGTTATAATCAATTGCAATGCAATTGATATTAACTCCGAAAAGCTCCTTAATTTCATTCTCATAAAGAACGGCGGCAGGAAAAATATCCGTTATACTGTCTATCTCTTCGCCGTCTTTAAGAATAATTCTGTAATTAGTTAAACGGTTATCGGGAGTTGCAACGGAATATGTTAATTCCGTTATTCCCGTTAAGCTTACTGCGTGAATTTGAACAAGACGGCAGCCTTCGTCTCTGCTGACTCTCATTCTGTTATCAAGCAGGGATTTATCAATTTCAATAATCTGATATTCTTCTCTCATAATTTATTTCCCCGCTTTCATATTTTCATATTTTTCTTCAAGGAGCTTAACCGCTTTAACAACTCCGTCAATAATTGATTCGGGGCGTGCGGCGCAGCCGGGAACATAAATATCAACCGGAATAACGGTGTCTACTCCGCCTTTTATATTATAAGTATCCTTGAAAACTCCGCCGTTGCAGGCGCAGATTCCAACGGCAACAACAACCTTTGGATTAGGCATTTGCTCATAAAGCTGCTTAACAACCTTTTCGCATTTATTATTTACTCCGCCTGTTATAAGCAGGATATCGGCGTGCTTTGGATTACCCGTGTTTATAACTCCGAGGCGTTCAACATCGTAAACGGGAGTTAAGCAGGCAAGCACCTCTATATCACAGCCATTGCAGGAGGCGGCATCATAGTGCATTATCCAAGGGGATCTTGAAAGTTTAGCCATATTAAATTCCCCCTTTTAACTGAAAAAGTGTAATATGAGCAGATTAACCGCTCCGATAGTGCTTGTTACAATCCAAGTGTTTTTAAACATCTTTTGCCATTTCATTCTTGCATTTGTGTTATCAACAAGGATTAAAACGAAATAGCAAACAGAAGCGCACGCAAAGCTCCATAAAATGCTCCACGGATTTGTTGTTATGAAAAACATCATCATCATTCCGAAAAGGAAAACATTTTCATACCAAGCGGCAAGCTCATCAAAAGCATAAAGGGCACCCGAAAATTCGGTTGTTATTCCCTTAACAACCTCTTGATGCGCATGGTGGCTTGTTGCCAAATCAAAGGGATGCTTTCTTAATTTAATAACAAGAATGAACAAAAAGCCAACGAAAACTCCGGGAAGCTTAACAACTATCGGAACCTCTGTGGGAGTGAAGCTGAAGGAGCCTGACGCAAGAAAAACACCGATAGCAGTTATAAGCGTCATCGGCTCATAAACCATCATTTGAAGCAGCTCTCTTTGCGCTCCTATATTTGAATAGGGAGAGTTTGTTGAGGTTGCGGCAACAACGAGGAAAACATTTGCCGTGGTTAAAACGAAGAAAACCATAAGCAAATCATAATCTGCAAAAAACAGGACGCCTGTTGTTACAATGAAAAACAGATAAGCCGAAAAATAACAAATCTGAACCTTATTAACGCTGACTGTTTCCTTTGAAAGAAGCTTTATAACATCATAAAACGGCTGCAACAGAGGAGGACCTTGCCTGCCCTGCATCCTGGCGGTTATTTTTCTGTCCATTCCCGCCATAAGTCCGCCCAAAAGCGGCCCGAAAATAACATAGCAAATTGCTATAACGGTATAAAAGGTGTTGCTCATATCAGAATGCACCTCCTACCGTAAACAAAATAATTATAATCATTCCGGCAGATGAAATAACAACGCTTGGAGTGAAAAGCTTTTTCTCGCCGAAAATATCGTTCATATACCAGTTTGTTAAATACATTCGCTTTTGATTTCCGAATGCATCGGGGAAGCTGAGGTCGTCTCCGTAATTATATCCGCTTATGTAAACCTCTGCTTTTTTAGGCGGATATTTATGAACGATGAAGCCTATAAGAAACGGAATGAGAAATACCGTTACAAGCATAAACATCATAACGAATATATTGCCCTGAGAAATAACCTCTGAGGCAGTTCCGTAAATGCTTACAAGATACGGAATTATAACATCTCTCGATATAATCGGGAAGAGTATGCACAAAAACAGCATTGCAAAGCTGTGAAGCGCTATTGAGGAATACTGACTTGAATTGATTCTGCTTGTGCATATAGTTGACTGCGGCTTATACGAGAGTATCTTTGCAAGCCACTTTGCCCAGTAAAACAAGGTTGTTGCTGAGCCGTAGCAGATAAACAAAACAAGTGTGATACCAACAAGCTTATTATCAGCATCGATAAACGAACGAAGTGCCGCCCATTTTGAAACGAGCATACCGAACGGCGCAAGAAACATTCCCGCAATACCGATTATAAGCGGATAAGCAAGGCGCGGAAAGCGGATAACAAGCGAATGCATATCCTCTATATCTCTTGAACCCGTGAGGTTTTCGATTGCTCCGACTGTTTGGAAAAGAAGAGATTTTGAAACTGCGTGGAACACAAGAAGGAATATACCTGCCCAGAGTGTTTCCGTTGTTCCGAGGCCTGCGCAGGAGGCGATAAGACCTAAATTTGATATTGTTGAATACGCAAGAAGCTTTTTAGCGTCTGTTACCGTTATTGCAAGCATAGAGGCAACAAGGAAGGTAAAGCCGCCGATAAGCGCAACAAGATGGCCTGCATTGCTTCCCTGCATTGCGGGCGCAAGGCGTATTAAAAGATAGACGCCGGCTTTAACCATTGTTGCACTGTGAAGCAAGGCAGACGACGGGGTGGGAGCAACCATTGCGCCGAGAAGCCAGCTTGAAAACGGCATCTGCGCACTTTTGGTAAGTGCCGCAAAGGCAAGGAGAATAACGGGCGCAACAACCGCCTGATTGCCGTGAACAGAAGCATATTCTATTAAGTCGCGAATATCGTAAATTCCGTTTCTCATACCGAGCCAAATAATTGCAACACAAAATCCGCAACCGCCGAGGAGGTTCATCCATAACGCCTTGAAGCCGTTGTTGACCGCTTCGGGAGTTTTTGTGTAGCCTATCATAAGGAAGGAGATAACGGAGGTTATTTCCCAGAAGAAATACATCCAGGAAAGGTTTGAGGAAAGCACAAGGCCGAACATTGCGCCGATGAAAATATACATCATAGAGAAGAAGAAACGGCGTCTGTCCTTAAAATCCGTGTGATGATTATGATAATCAACCATATAGCCGCAGGCATAAACGGTTATCAAGGTGCCCACTATTGCGATAATAAGTATCATTATAACGGTAAGCTGATCAACATAAAAATGGCGTGCCTCGGACGGCTCAAAGCCCGTAAGCCTTTTTCCGCCGAAAAATTCAAACCACAAAATTGCGCAGGTTTGCACCCACGAAAGCACTATTGCATAATACTTTTTATATTTTACCGACAAAACGGTTATAAGAAGCATTAAGAATATTTCGCCGAGCGCCATAACGCGATCGAGCTCCTCCGTGTGGCTCAAAAAGACAAGCGGCTGTGCTCCGTTTCTGTACCACCAAACAGAAAAAACACAGGCGGCGGTCATTATTGCCGCAGTGCCGATATAGGTTACTGCTCTTCTTAAATTATTATTTGAGGAAACCGATTGAAGTGCTGCAATTCCAAACGGAAACAGAATTAAAAAATAAAGCAAATTCTCCATTTATCTTACTTCCCTATAAAAAATCAAACCTATTCTATCACTTTAATTAATTAAAATCAATAATAAAATAAAACGAGATTTAACAAATTTTGCAAAAATAATTAACACTCCGGCAATCAAAGCAAATATATGAGCCTTAAAGTAATAAAAGAAAGAAGGCATTCCCTGCGGGGTAAACACGCCTGCGCAGGAGCGATGCACAAAGCGATACGAAAAACACCCTGCAATTTTTATTATACCATCAATAAAACAATAAGCAAGATAAACACCTTATGCGACTGTATTTTTTATAATTGATAAACGATGGGAAAAATTTTCTTGCAATATAACGGCAAAGAAAGTATTATATAATTGTGTTATATAAATACGGATAATACATTATAAGAATTTAGTTCACGGAGAAATGCTATGAACAACATCTCATTAAAAAGCGCAAGCGAAAGGCAATATGCTGAAGCCTGTCTTATTTTTGCGCAAAAAATCGGTTTGATTGACGACGGCAGCCTTGACGCCGTTAAAATCAGATGCGAAAATGAAAACGCAAAAAGAAAGGAAAAGCACGAAAAAGGAGAAGCCGTTTACGGACTTTTGCGCTTTTCCCTGCCCGAATATCTTGATTATGAGCTAACAAGATTTAAGCTTGATTTCGTTTCCGAAAGCGAGGAAATCAAAAGGAATTACAATTACAGAGAAATCTCTGAAAAAGAAAAAAAGGCTTTTTATAAGGCAAACAGAGATTTATTTACAAGATTTAACGGCGACCGCTTTACATACAGAGAGGTTAAAATGATTGTTAAAAAGAAAATAAGGGAGGAGGAATACGAAAATGAAATCAACAACATATTATGTCAGCTCACTGACGGGCAATGATGAAAACGACGGACTTACTCCAAGCACTCCCTTTGCAAGCCTTAATAAAATCAACGAAATCTCCCTTTGCGCAGGCGATAAGGTTTTGCTTGAAAGAGGCTCTGTTTTTGAAAAGCAATTTCTTCACATTAAGGGCTGCGGAGATTACACGCAGGAGACAATAGAAATCGGCGCGTACGGAGACGGCGACGGGCTTCCCCGAATTGACGCGGACGGAAGCGGAATTTGGTTTCAGGACTACGGCTGTGAGCTTGACTCCCCTGCTCACATTTATAAGGGCGAAATTTCCTCCGCCATTCTGCTTTATGACACGGAAAACATTTTAATTCACGATATTGAAATAACGAATTACGAGAAATGCACAAGTGCTGAGGATTACAGTGCTCCCCACAAGCTTGACAGAACAGGCGTTTCCGCTATTGCAAAAAACAGAGGAACGCTTCACAACATAACGCTTTCGGGGCTTTACATTCACGATATAAGCGGAAATGTTTATAACAAGCATTTAAACAACGGCGGTATTTATATGACGGCATCTATGCCCGACGACGAAGAGGCAACAGGCGTTGCAAGATACGACGGCGTTACGGTTAAGGACTGCTTTGTAAAAAATGTCAGCCGCTGGGGAATTGCCGTTGGATATACATATAACCACGCAAAATTCAAGGGTGCGGAGCTTCAGGAGGAGGCCTTTGAGAAATACGGCAACCTGAATATTTTAATGGCAAACAACTATGTTAAATTTGCAGGCGGAGACGCGATAACTCCTATGTATGCGCTGAAACCGCTTGTTGAGCACAACATTGCAGATTCCTGCGCAACCGAAATGAACGACCGAATTTACCGCCATCCCGAAAAGCGAATGGGCAAGGTTGCGGCGGCGATATGGCCGTGGAAATGCAAAAACGCTCTGCTTAGATTTAACGAGGCCTGCGACACAAAGCTTAACCAAGACGGTATGGCGTATGACGCAGACTCGGGCGACGGCACCGTTTATGAATATAATTACAGCAGACTTAACGAGGGCGGCTGTATTATGTTCTGTATGAAGGAAGCAATTCACAACACCTTCAGAAACAATATAAGCTATGACGATTTAGGCGGTATATTAAGCCTTGCAAGCAATCCGGACGCTTATATAGCAAACAATCATTTTTATATCCGCGAGGGTGTTCCTCTTAAACGAAAAAGAATGAGAGGAAAATACACCTTAAAGGATAATGAAATAACATCTATTTAAAGCAAAT
>JALEZT010000060.1 GCA_022772725.1 Eubacterium sp. | reverse complement strand
TCCGTTCAAGCGGCGCAGGCGGTCAGCACATAAACAAAACCTCCTCTGCAATAAGAATAACCCATATCCCCACAGGAACGGTTGTTGAATGTCAGGACGAACGAAGCCAGCACAAAAATAAGGAAAAGGCACTTAAAGTTTTGCGCTCCCGACTTTATGACGCGGAAAAGGCAAAGCACGACGCCGAAATTGCAGGCGAACGCAAGGCGCAGGTTGGCACGGGCGACAGAAGCGAAAGAATAAGAACCTACAATTATCCGCAGGGCAGAGTTTCCGACCACCGAATCGGGCTTACTCTTTACAAGCTTGAACAGATACTTAACGGCGACCTTGACGAGCTGATAGACGCCCTTATAACTGCCGACACGGCTGAAAAGCTGAAAGCGAGTGCAGAGGAGTAACGCACAAATTTTTATGGAAACAAAGATACTGAAAACAAACAAAGAGGATATTGCGCTTGCCGGAAAAATTCTGCGCAGCGGCGGACTTGTTGCTTTTCCTACCGAAACGGTTTACGGCTTGGGCGCAAGCATATATAATGACAATGCCGTTGCAAATATATACAGGGCAAAGGGCAGACCGAGCGACAATCCGCTGATTGTTCACATTGCCGAAAAAGAAGATATTATTCCGCTTGTTAAAGAGGTTACACCCAAGGCACAAAGGCTTATTGACGCATTTTTCCCTGCTCCGCTGACGGTTATTCTGCCGAAAAGCAACAGAATTTCAAATACGGTCAGCGGCGGGCTTAACACAGTTGGAATAAGAATGCCGCAAAACCCGATTGCAAGAGCGGTTATTAAAGAGGCGGGAGTGCCCATTGCCGCGCCGAGCGCAAACACAAGCGGACTGCCGAGCCCGACCGACGCAAAATATGTTATTGAGGATTTAAACGGCAGGGTTGACGCTGTTATAGACGGCGGCTCTTGTGAATTCGGGATTGAATCAACAGTTATAACGCTTGCCGAGGAAATCCCCGTTATTCTTCGGCCGGGTGCAGTTACAAAGGAAATGCTTGAAGAGGTTATCGGCGAGGTTAAGATTGCAAAGGCCGTTACCGAGGGTATGAAGGACGGAGAGACGGCGGCGTCCCCCGGAATGAAATACAAGCATTATGCACCGAGGGCAAAAATAATAATACTTAACGCCGATAAAGAGAAATACGAAAAATATGTTAATATGCAAAAGGACGCCTTTGCACTTTGCTATGAGGACGACGAGGTTTCAATTCCAAGGGTTACCTTTGGGAAAGAGGGCGATGATTTAAGTCAGTCGCACGCACTGTTTAATGCGTTGCGCAGGCTAGACGAGCTCGGTGCAAAAAAGGTTTACGCAAGAAATCCAAGGCTTACGGGAGTCGGCCTTGCGGTTTACAACCGATTAATCAGAGCGGCGGCGTTTTGCGTTTTAGACCTTGAAAGGCCGTTTCTTATAGGGCTCACAGGTCAAACGGGCGCAGGAAAAAGTTATGTTTGCGAGGCACTTAAAAAAGCGGGCTTCCATATTGTTGACGCAGATTACTATTCAAAAATGATAACCGAAAGGGGTTCGCCCGTGCTTTCCGAAATTCAAAGAGAGTTCGGCGCAGACACGGTTACAGACGGAGTGCTCAACAGAAATCTGCTTGCCGAAAGAGCCTTTGAATGCCCCGAAAAAACACAGGCGCTTAACAATATTATGCACCCTGCAATTCTTGAATTGTGCATATCAAACGCAAGGTTTCCGTGCGTTTTTGACGCTCCTCAGCTTTTTGAAAGCAAGGCAGACGCTCTTTGCACAAAAATCGTTTGCGTTACGGCGCCGTATGAGGTGCGCCTTGAAAGGATTATGAAGCGAGACGGAATAACAAGAGAGCTTGCCGAAAAGCGCATTTCCGCTCAGCTCAGCGAGGAGTTTTTCGCCCAACATTCCGATTTTACCGTTATTAATGACGGAAGAAATACAGATGAGCAAATAAAAAGACTGTTTGAGGAAATAATGTAATAGCATTGTTTTCTTTTACTGCGCTTCTCTGCTCGGCTCGCAGAGGGGCTTATATTAAAAATTTCAGCCGGAAAGGTTATGCTATTATGAGTGAAA
>JALEZT010000045.1 GCA_022772725.1 Eubacterium sp. | reverse complement strand
TTTTGGAATTAATCTCAGACATTTTATTTAACTCCTAAGGTAGAATAACGGTAATAATCCTAAGCATATTGTGAAGCAAGAGACATAATTTCCTCCTGCGTTGTTTTTGAGGCGTTAACCTCGCCGGCAAGTCTTCCGCCGGACATAACTATTATCCTGTCGCACACGCCGAGAAGCTCGGGCATTTCGGAGGACACCATAATAACAGCCTTTCCCTCTTTTGCAAGATTTATTATAAGCTGATAAATTTCATACTTTGCGCCGACATCTATTCCCCTTGTCGGCTCATCAAGCAAAAGCACGGTCGGCTCGGTTAATAGCCATCTGCCGAGAATAACCTTTTGCTGATTGCCGCCCGAAAGAGTGCTGATTTTCGTTTCCTGATTAGGTGTTTTTACACGCATTGCGTCTATGCACCATTTTGTTTTTTCCTTCATTTTTTTACTGCTTAAAAGAAAGCCCGTTTTGCATTTATCAAGGCTTGAAATAACGCAGTTTTCACGGATATTTAAAATTGAAAAAATGCCTGTTGCCCTGCGCTCCTCGGTTAAAAGCGCAAAGCCGTTTTTAACAGCCTCGCGCGCATTTCTGTTTTTAATTTCACGCCCGTCAAGGAAAAGCCTGCCCTCCTCCTTTGAGGCAACGCCGAAAATCGTTTCAAGAAGCTCTGTTCTTCCCGAGCCGTCAAGACCTGCAACGCCGAGGATTTCTCCCCTGCCGACAGAAAAGGAAACGCCTTTTAGCTTTGAATATCTTGCGCTCAAATTTTCACACCTAAACAGCTCGTTGCCGACGCTGTTTGTTTTTTCGGGATATCTGTTTTTAAGCTCTCTGCCAACCATAAGACGAATAATTTCGTTCATATCAATATCCTTCGCCCTGCGCGTTTCAATCAGCCTGCCGTCTCGCATAACGGTTATTTCATCGGATATGCGAAAAATTTCCTCCATTTTGTGAGAAATATATATTATTGCGCATCCCTTTTCTTTCAGCATATTTATTATTTTGAAAAGGTGCTCAACCTCCTCCTCATTAAGCGAGGAGGTTGGCTCGTCAAAAACAATAACGCGTGAATTGTATGAAACCGCCTTTGCAATTTCAACCATCTGCCTTTGAGAAACGGGCATTTTGCTCATAACGGTTTTGGGATTGACGGAGATTTCAAGCATATCAAAAAGCTTTTTTGTTTCTTCAAGCATTTTCTTTTCGCTTGTGAGCGGAATATATTTTGAAACGCTTGGAAATCTGCCGAGCCAAAGATTATCCATAACATTTCGTTTGAGCGCCTGATTAAGCTCTTGGTGCACCATCGCAACGCCGTTTTCAAGCGCTTCCTTTGAATTTTTAAAATTAACCTCTTTGCCGTCAAGATAAATATTGCCCGAATCCTTTGAATAAACGCCGAAAAGGCATTTCATCAGCGTTGATTTTCCCGCGCCGTTTTCGCCCATAAGCGCGTGAACGCTTCCGCCCTTAACATTCAGCGAAACCTCATCAAGCGCCCTAACACCCGGAAAGGTTTTAACAATTCTTTCCATTCTTAAAACAATTTGTTCGTCTTTATCCTGCACAATAATCACGCACCCTCTTTGCCTGTGTAAACAGAATAAGGAATATTAACTCTCCAATTGCCAACTGTTTCCTCGGCAGGTATGCCGTTAAGCGCTTCTGTGCCGTTTAAATAATTATTCATAATATCTGTTATTGTTTTAGCCATTCCCTCGGCATCCTGCTTAACAGTGCCTGCCATATTGCCGTTTTCTATTGCGGTTTTAGCCGCCTGAGTTGCGTCAACACCGAAAACGGGAATAATCGTTTTTCCGCTTGTGTTGTAGCCCGCGGCTTGAAGCGAGGAGATTGCACCGAGAGCCATTTCATCATTGTTTGCAATAACAAGCTCAATCATATTTTTGTTTGCCTCACTGTGCTTTGCAAGAATGGTGTTCATATAATCCGTTGCGGCGGCAGATGACCAAAGACCGTTTTGGTCAACAAGATATTTATTTGTGTTTGAGGAATCGTAAAATTCTATATCCGTTCTGCCTG
>JALEZT010000029.1 GCA_022772725.1 Eubacterium sp. | reverse complement strand
GATTTGCTTGAAAAATTCAAGATAACAAGCGGCGGCGAGCTTGATAATGACAGAATGATTTTATCCGAATAATAAATATTTAAATAAAAAGCTCCGCAGAAAGCCTAAACCTCTGCGGAGCTTTTTTTGCGCCTTATTTATTAAATCTGTATCCCTTACCCCAAACGGTGTGGATATAATCAAGAGAGGGGTCAATCTCCTTAATCTTGTCTCTCAGCCTGTTTATATGAACCGTTATTGTTGAGGTTTCGCCAATTGAATTGTAATGCCAAATCTCATCAAAAAGCGTTTCCTTGCTGAAAACGGTGTCAGGGCTTGAAGCAAGAAAATAAAGCAAATCAAATTCCTTGTTTGTTAAAACAATTTCCTTTTCGCCAACGAAGGCTCTGCGCGATTTTCCGTCAAGGCGCAGTCCGTCAATTTTAATTGTTTTTTCGTCCCCGCGGTTTTCCTTTGCCGTCAGCCTTTCGTATCTGCTGATGTGGGCAATAACCCTTGCAACAAGCTCGCTCGGCGAAAACGGCTTAACTATATAATCGTCTGCACCGAAGCCGAGACCTCTGATTTTATCAAGGTCTTCTTTTTTTGCGCTCACAAGTAAAATCGGAATATCCTTTTTTTCGCGAACGCGCCTGCACACCTCAAGCCCGTCAAGCTTCGGAAGCATTATATCAAGCATAACAAGGCTGAAATCGTCGCCAAGCGCTTTTTTCAGTCCGTCCTCGCCGTCTGTTGCAGTTGTAACTGAAAAATTGTTTGCTTCAAGATAATCCCTTTCAAGCGTTAAAATATTTACATCATCCTCAACAATAAGTATTTTTTTCATAGCCCTTTCCTTTCATCAATTTTCTGTTTTGGGAAGCGAAATAAATATGGAAAGCCCACCCATTGAATTGTTTTGAGCCCATATCATTCCGCCGTGAAGCTCAACTATCTGCTTGCAAACTGAAAGCCCAAGCCCGTTTCCGTCGCTGACATTAGACCTCGCCTTGTCTGCTCTGTAAAGCGTGTCAAAAATCTTCGGCAGGCTTTCGCTGTCAACGCCCATTCCGTTGTCTGCAAGCTCAAAAATAACGGAGTGCTCGTATTCCGAAACGGAAAGAATGATTTTGCCCTTTGCCTCGGGCCTTTTATATTTAATACTGTTTGAAATAATGTTGTCAATAACTCTTGTAAACCTGTCTGTATCTATATAAAGCTTTGGGTTGTCCTTTGAATTGTCTATAATTTCGTAATCAAAATCAACCTTTTCAAGACCCTTTCCAACCTCGTCTGCGTATGCCATAAAGTCGGAAATAAGCACCTCCTCGCAGTCAAGCGTAATACTTCCGAGCTCAAGCTTTGAAACTGTCAGCAGGTCGTTTAGCATCTTTTCCATAGAGCAGGTTGAGGAGTAAATCGTTTCAAGATAGCGTTCTCTTTTTTCGGGAGTGTCTGCAATGCCGTCGCGAAGTCCTTCAAGATATCCCTTAACGGAGGTTAGCGGAGTCCTTAAATCGTGAGCAATTCCGGCCATAACCTCCTTACTGTGCTGGTCTGCCTTGTTTTGCTTTTCAATTGATTGCTTAACGCGTATCCTCATTTCGTTAAAGCTGTCCGCAAGCTGACCTAACTCGTTCGTTGAACTGTAATCTATTTCATAATCAAGGTTTCCGTTTGCAATCTCATTTGCTCCGCGCGTTATTTTTTCAATCGGGCCGACTATTGTTTTAGAGGTTATAAGCGAAAAAATAATAATTGCAATAACAAAAATAAGAACAACCGCTATAAGAACTATAATTGTTTTAAGCGTAAAGCTTCCGACAATGCTTTTTTCGGCGTTATCTGCCGTTATATCGGGAACATTATAATCCTCGCAGGCTATAAGAATAAGATATTCTCCGTCATGCGCCTGCGCGTGTGAAACGATAACGCTTCCCTCGTCGGAAAAATAATATGAATTTCGCGTTTTTTCGTAATCTGTTATTTTCGCCGCCGTGTCCTTAATATCGTCTTTGCCGTCTGTTTCGTAAATTGCCTGTCCGTTTTTTTCAATATAAACAAGTGCGCCTATCTCTTCAATATCAGCGGCGCTTGCTTTCAGGCTTTCGGCAATCTGCTCTTCGCTTTTACTGTCTGCAATATTTTGCGCAAAGCGGTTTATAACCTGATTCCATTGAAGCTGGTTGATAAGGCTGAAATTGTTTGAAGAGGAGGAAACATCTAATGCGCTTGTTGCGTTTGTTATGTAAAAGGTCAGCGCAAGCGTAATTATTATCAGCGGAATAACAATTGCAAGAACGGAGGTTATAATAATTCTTGTGTTGATTTTTAGGTTTTTTGTGTGCTCCGGTATCGCGTTGGGAATGGAGTCCTTAATGGCGTCCTTGTTTATTTTAGACATAGCGTCAACTCTCCGATTTTTATATCTGTATTCTAATAATAACACAGTTTTTTCCGTTATTCAATTACATAAATGTATATATTAGTGCAATTGTAAACCTTTAAAAAATAAAAATGTTGACAATAAACCGAAAAAATTATATAAAAGTATAAAACAAAAAGGAGAAGCTCTTTATGGAGAACACAAAAAACAAAAGTCAATCGGAGAAAAAAAGAAAATTTAAAACGATAGACCTTGCGTATATCGGAATTTTTGCGGCACTTATTGCGGTATGCTCATGGATTCAGATACCGCTGACTGTTCCGATAACGCTTCAAACAATGGGCGTTTGCATTGCGGCAGGACTTCTCGGAACAAAAAGAGGAACGCTTTGCGTCGCGGTTTATATTTTGCTCGGACTTATCGGCGTTCCCGTTTTTGCAGGCTTTAAATCGGGCGCAGGCGCACTTTTCGGCTCAACGGGCGGTTATATAATCGGCTTTATTTTCACGGCTCTTATCGTTGGTCTTATGGTGCATTTTCTCGGCAAAAAGGTGTGGGTTTATGCGCTTTCAATGGTTATCGGAATTGCAGTTTGCTATGCCTTCGGAACGGCGTGGTTTGTAATTGTTTACACTAAAAATGTTGAAGCAATCACACTCTCAAAGGCTCTCGGAATGTGCGTAACCCCGTTTATCATTCCCGATTTGGTAAAAATCGCCGTTGCAACTGCTTTGTGCGCAAAGCTTAATAAGCATATCAAATGAGTGCTTTTTGACACATCTTGGAAGCCTTTTTGAAAAATATTGTAAATTATTTTGTTTTTTATGTTGTAAATATCGTATTAATTTAGTATAATGTTTTCGTAAATATTAATATTTTTCGGAGGGTAAAAATATGTCTGATTGTTGGCTTAACGGAAAAACCTGTGTTGTAACAGGTGCTTCCGGCGGAATGGGTGCGGGAATTGCCGCAACTCTTATTAAAAAGCACGGCTGTAAGGTTATCGGCATTGCAAGAAGTGAACCGAAAATGCTCAAATTTATTGAAGAGCTCGGACCTGCCTATGCCGAGCAGTTCTCTTATAAGCTTTTTGATGTTTCAAAGAATGAAAACTGGGTTGAATTTGTAAAAGAGCTTGAAGAGCAGGGCGTTCAGGTTGATATTCTCGTAAATAACGCAGGTATTCTTCCTAAGTTCAAGCGCTTCGACCGCTATGATATGGACGAAATCGAAAGAGCAATAAACATTAATTTTTATTCCTGTGTTTATTCAACAAAAGCATTTCTTCCCATGCTTCTTAAAAGCGACGATCCCGGAATTATCAATGTTGATTCCTCGGCAGCTCTTATGAGCCTTGCAGGAACCTCAATGTATTCCGCTTCTAAGGCGGCTCTTAAAGGCTTCACGGAATCTCTTCGTGAGGAATTCAGAGGCAAGGTTTTTGTCGGTCTCGTTTGCCCCGGCTTTACTAAAACAGATATTATGCGCGATCAGGTTGCTCAGGGCGGCAAGGGCGCAAAAATTATTGATATGATTTCAACAGACTGTGATTTGATGGTGAAGATGATTATGTTCGGTATTGCTCATAAGCAGCATCTTCAAATTCACGGTGTTGACGCTCATGCTATGAGCGTGTTCGGAAAGCTTCTTCCCGTTAACGGCTCGCGCCTTTTCAGCGCAGTTATGAAGGCAGCGGATGTTGATCTTTTCAGCGAAGTTTTCAAAGATTAATAAAAACGAATTATAAGAGCGAAGCGGTGCAACGGGGTGCCGTTTCGCCCTTTTGCGTTTTGCTCTAAAATTTGTGTTCAGGAGGATGGATAATGAGCGAAAAAGTTGTTGATAAAGCAGATGTAACCTCGCAAAAATATATGAATTTCAAGGAGATTGCGGCATATTCTCTCGGTCTGTTCGGTTTTCAGGCAATAGTTGGCCTGCTCAATTCCTATCAGGCAGAGTTTGACGGCTCAATTCTCGGCGGCTATGATAATATGGCAATTGATGTCGGCATTGTCGGTGTTCTCATTCTTGTTGCAAAAATTGTTTCCGCCGTTTTTGACCCGATTGTAGGCAATATGATAGACCGCTCAAAAAGCAAGCACGGCAAGTTTAAATCAATGATTATTTATTCCTTGGTGCCGCTTCTTGTTATGACGGCAGTTGTGTTTTTGCCTATTGATTTTAAAGGCAATAATGTTCTTTGCTATGTTTGGATTTTTATTACATATCTTTTGTGGAGCCTTGCAATGACTATGGGCGATGTTCCGTCGCAGGGCATTGCCTCCGTTTTAACGCCTAATCCAACTGAAAGAACAAATGTTGTTTCAATTTCAAACACCTTTAAGCAGGTAGGCTTCTCCGCCTGCGTTGTTATAGTTCCTATCGTTTGCCTTATCATTCCGAACGGCTCAAAGGTTTTCGTTTCAAAGGGAGAAACCGATATTCCGATGATAGGTGCAGAATATCTCGGAACGGCAATATTAACTGCAATTCTCGGCTGTGTTCTCTTTGCGCTTATTCCGCTTCTTAATAAGGAGAGGGTTGCTTATGTTGCAGGAGAAAAAACAACCGCAAAGGATATGATTAATGCGCTTAAAAGCAATAAGCCGTTAATGCTTGTTATTATTTCCTATTTCCTCGGCTTCGGAAGGCAGATGGCAATGGGTATTCAGGTTCAGGCGGCAAACGTTCTTCTCGGCTCGCAAAATCTTGTTGCCGTTCTCGGCATAGTAACTGCAATCGGCTCAATGATAAGTATGGCGCTTTGTCCCGTATTAATCAAGAAGCTCGGCGAGAAAAAGGTTTATCTTCTCCTCTCGTTCTACGGCTTCGGAGTTTCGATAATCTCGTTTGTTATCGGTCATTTTTGGTTCAACAATCCAAGCAATATGCTCTTAACGGTTCTTTTCTATGCGTCTCTCTTCCTTATCGGACTTCAATTTGCCGCAGTAACCCTTATGCCTATGATTATGACGGCGGATTGCGTTGATTATTACGAATATGAAACCGGCAAGCGTATGGAGGGTGCTGCATATTCGGTATTAACTCTGACTATCAAGGTTTGCCTTGCGCTCGGAACTGCCGTTGGACTTATCTTTGTTCAAAAATCGGGATATTACACCGCTCTTGCTCAGGGAAGCTTTGATGTTAAAACAAAGGATATTATCTTCTTTGCATACACTGCTCTTCCCGGTATTCTTGCTCTGCTTTCAACAATTCCTATGTTTAAATATGATATTGATGGCGAAAAGAAAGCAATGATTTCCCGTGAGCTTGCAAAGCGCAGGGAAGCAAAATAATTAATATGCTTCGGCACTCTCTTTTGAATTTCAAAGGGGAGTGCTTTTTTTAAAAAGTTTTATATATTCTCTTTATTTTATTGATAATATATGGTAATATTGTTTTACATTTTAACGGAAAATATGAGGTATTTCTATGAAAGCAAAAATGACTCTTGCAAAGGAATTCAGAATAGGCGAGATAGATAAAAGAATTTACGGCTCCTTTATCGAGCATCTCGGCAGAGCTGTTTACGGCGGAATATATGAGCCCGGTCATCAGAGCGCGGATGAAAACGGCTTTCGCACCGATGTTATTGAGCTTGTTAAAAAGCTTAATGTTCCGATAGTGCGCTATCCGGGCGGAAATTTTGTTTCGGGATATAATTGGGAGGACGGAGTAGGCCCCGTTGAGAAAAGACCTAAAAGGCTTGATCTTGCGTGGGGAACAACAGAGCCGAACACCTTCGGAACAAATGAATTTATGCAGTGGTGCAAAAAGGCAAACACCGAATGTATGATGGCGGTTAATCTCGGCACAAGAGGCGCAGACGAGGCAAGAAATCTTGTTGAATACTGCAACCATCCGTCAGGTACATATTGGTCTGATTTAAGGCGCTCTCACGGCGTTGAAGAGCCCCATAATATTAAGCTTTGGTGCCTTGGTAATGAAATGGACGGTGCTTGGCAGATGGGTGCTAAAACCGCCATTGAATACGGCAGAGCCGCTCTTGAAGCCTCAAAGGTTATGAAATGGACCTCTCCGGGAATTGAAACTGTTCTTTGCGGCTCTTCAAGCAGAAATTCAAAAACCTTCGGTCAATGGGAGGTTGAAAGCCTTGAAGTTGCTTATGACAGTGTTGATTATGTTTCTCTTCATCAGTATTACGATAATAAAACAGATGACATTCAAAGCTTTCTTGCAAAAACGCTTGAGCTTGATGAGTTTATTTATTCCGTTATCTGCGCGTGTGATTATGTTAAGGCAAAGAAACGCTCTAAAAAAACAATAAATCTTTCATTTGATGAATGGAATGTTTGGTATCATTCAAATAACGCTCCCTTTGAAAAGTGGAGCATGGCACCTGCGCTTCTTGAAGATATTTATAATTTTGAGGATGCGCTTCTTGTTGGCTCAATGCTTATAACGCTTCTTCGCCATTGCGACAGAATTAAGATTGCCTGCCTTGCTCAGCTTGTTAATGTTATTGCGCCTATATTCACAAAAACGGGCGGCGGAGCCTTTGAGCAAACAATTTTCTTCCCGTTTATGCACCTTTCAAATTACGGCAGAGGCTCTGCGCTTCTTCCGCTTATCGATTGCCCGAAATACGATTGTAAGGAATTTACCGATGTTCCGTATCTTGAAGCAATTGCAACCTTTGATGAGGAAAACGGAGAAATGGCAATTTTCTGTGTAAATAAAAGCCTTGATGAAAGCGCAGTGCTTGATGTTAATTTAATGGATTTTGACGGCTTTAAGCCCGTTGAATTTATCTCTATGGACGGCTATGATAAAAAGGCGGAAAATTCGCTTGAAAAATTAAGCGTTGTTCCGCACAAAAACGAGCTTCCGTCGCTTGAAAACGGAGCATTAACCGCTTCGTTAAAGCCTTTAAGCTGGAATGTTATCAGGCTTAAAAAGGATTGATTTTATGCCTTATAAATATGAATTGCATTGCCACACGGGCTGCACCTCCCGTTGCGGCAGGGTAGAGCCCGAACGGATAGTTGAGCTTTATAAAAATGTCGGTTACAGCGGTATCGTTGTAACCGATCATTACAGCCCTATGACCTTTACACCGAACTGGTCTCCTCAAAAGCAGGTTGATTTTTATCTTAACGGCTACCGCCGAATGAAAAAGGCGGCAGGGGAGGATTTTACCGTTCTTTTGGGTATGGAGCTTCGCCACTATGCAACTGCAAACGATTATCTTATTTACGGAATAACCGAGGAGTTTATTCAAGGCGCAGGAAATCTTATGATGAAGGGCGCCGATAAAATGAGGGAGTTTTGCGATGAAAACGGCTTTTTGCTCTTTCAGGCGCACCCGTTTCGCCCGTTTATAACAAGATGCAATCCGAAATATCTTGACGGGGTTGAGGTCTATAACGGCAAAACTCCTAAGCGCGAAAACGAAAGGGCGGAAAAGTGGGCTCGGGAAAGCTCAAAGCTATGGTTTCAGGCTCTGATTTTCATACCGAAGCGCATCTTGCGCGAGGCGGAATAATAACCGAAGAGCCCATTAAAAATAACAGTCAGCTTCTTGAAATTCTTAAATCGCAGAGCTTTGAAATGATTAAAGTATATTAAAAATCCGAATTGCTTATATGCAGACAATTCGGATTTTTTTGTATAATTTTCTTAAATTTTCATAAATTTTCATATAAAACAGTATGCTAAAATGTCATTATCCACTAAAATATCATAAAATATAAAACCAATTTGTTGAAGATATTAAAAATAAATCAAATTCTCTTGTAAAAAAAGAATAATTAATATATAATTTTAAAACATTATAATAATAGGTTTATAATGTAAGTTTATATATGAACGCATTTTATGCGATTTAATATGAGAGGGATATTAATGTATAAAATTCTCAAAAAGGAAGAACTCAATGAGGCCGTAACAAGAATGGTTATTGAAGCTCCGTTTGTTGCCAAAAAGGCAGAGCCGGGGCAGTTTATTATTCTGCGAGTTGATGAAAACGGCGAAAGAGTTCCGCTCACAATTTCGGATTTTGACCGAGAAGCTCAAACCGTAACTATTATTTTTCAGGTTGTAGGTGCAGAAACTTCAAGGCTTAATCAGAAAAAAGAGGGCGAATATATTCAGGATTTCGTAGGTCCGCTCGGCAATCCAACAAAAACAGAGGGCTATAAAAGGGTTGCCGTTGTCGGCGGCGGAGTCGGCTGTGCAATCGCTTATCCTGCCGCAAAGAAATTTGCTCAAAGCGGTGCAACCGTTCACTCAATAATAGGCTTCAGAAATAAAGAGCTTGTTATTCTCCAAAAGGAGTTTGAAGAGGTTTCGGATAAATATGTCCTTGTCAGCGATGACGGCTCAACAGGCAAAAAGGGCTTTGTAACAGACGCGTTAAAGGAGCTTATCGAGGGCGGAGAAAATTATGACCTTGTTCTTGCAATAGGTCCGCTTCCGATGATGAAATTTGTTTGCAAATTAACCGAAAATTACGGAATAAAAACAATTGTTTCAATGAATCCGATTATGATAGACGGAACCGGAATGTGCGGCGGTTGCCGCTTAACCGTTGGCGGAGAAACAAAATTCGCCTGCGTTGACGGTCCTGAATTTGACGGTCATCTTGTTGATTTTGATGAAGCTATGGAGCGTGGCTCAATGTATAAGGGCTTTGAAAGAGAAGCAAGCTGTAATCTTCTTAATAAGGAGGTGCAGTAAAAATGTCTGCAAATGAAAGGCACGCAATGCCGTGCGCACCCGCAGAGGAAAGAAAGCATAATTTCAACGAGGTTGCGCTCGGATATGATGAAAAAACCGCCATTGAAGAGGCTAAAAGATGCTTAAATTGTAAGCATCGTCCCTGTGTTTCCGGTTGTCCTGTAAATATTGCCATTCCCGATTTTATTCAGTGTATGGCAGAGGGCAGGTTTGAGGATGCTTATCAGATTATAGCAAAAACCTCGGCGCTTCCCGCTGTTTGCGGCAGAGTTTGTCCGCAGGAAACGCAGTGTGAAGCAAAATGCGTCAGAGGAATTAAGGGAGAAAGCGTTGCTATCGGCAGACTTGAAAGATTTGCCGCTGATTATCATAATGCTCATTCAAAAGCGGAAAAGGTAGATATTAAGCAAAACGGAAAAAGAGTTGCCATTATCGGCTCGGGTCCAAGCTCATTAACCTGCGCAGGAGATCTTGCGCTTATGGGCTATGAAGTAACCGTTTTTGAAGCACTTCATATTGCCGGAGGCGTTCTTGTTTACGGTATTCCCGAGTTTAGGTTGCCTAAATCAATAGTTGCCGCTGAAATAGAGGGGCTTAAAGCGCTCGGTGTTGATTTTGAAACGAATGTTGTTATCGGCAAAAGCATTTCAATTGATGATATTCTTGAAAAATATGATGCCGTGTTCATAGGCTCGGGAGCAGGCTTGCCGAGATTTATGGGCATCGAGGGAGAAAACCTTAAAGGCGTTTATTCCGCAAATGAGTTTTTAACAAGAATTAATCTTATGAAGGCGTATAAGCCGGATAGCAGAACTCCCGTTCAGCACGGCCATAGGGTTGCCGTTGTGGGCGGAGGAAATGTTGCAATGGATGCGGCTCGTTGCGCAGTCCGTCTCGGTGCTCAGCAGGTAAGCATAATATACAGACGCTCAATGGAGGAGCTCCCTGCAAGGCGCGAAGAGGTTGAAAATGCAATGGAGGAGGGAATAGAGTTTAAAACTCTCACAAATCCCGTTCGCATTATCGGCAATGAGGAGCATAATGTTTGCGGTATCGAATGTGTTGATATGGAGCTCACTGAGCCTGACGCGTCAGGCAGAAGAAGCCCGAAGGCAGTTGAGGGAAGCGAGCATATTATTGATGTTGATTGCGTTATTATTGCAATCGGCACCTCGCCTAATCCGCTTATCAAGGCAACAACGGCAGGTCTTGACACAGACCGAAGAGGCTGTATAGTTGCCGATGAAGCAGGCAGAACCTCGAAGGAGGGCGTTTTCGCCGGAGGAGACACAGTAACAGGCGCCGCCACGGTTATTAAGGCTATGGGCGCAGGAAAGGCTTCTGCGAAGGCAATAGATGAATACCTTAAAAATAAATAGATAAATAGAAAGAAACACCTTAAAGCAGTTTAAGCTTTAAGGTGTTTTTTGTTGCTTATTCGTTTTTTTATGAAGATAAATATTATTGCTCCGAGCAACGCGCCGAGCGTGTTGTAAAACAAATCGGAAAACTGAAATGTTCCCGTTTTCGTCAGTATTTGCAGGTTTTCTATTATCAAAGAAAATCCAAAGCCGAAGCAGGTTGACACAATCATCAGCCCTTTGTCCGAAACGGCTTTTTTGAGTGCTGATTTTATAAAAAAGTAAATCAACGCACACGCCGGCAGAAACATAATAACATTCCACATAGGCGAAAAATCGTAAAAATACATTTTTTCGCTGATGCCCCACCCACCGTATATGTTACACAGTGGGTCTTGATTAAGCTGATTTGTAATAAATCTGTGAAAAATAGTTGATTGAAAAATGCAAGATATATATGATGCGGAAAGGAAGCTATAGGAACAATCCGCCGTTTTAAGCTTGCTCATAAAAAAAGCCTTAAATGGAGGCTTTTTTTGAAGCTTTAAGTAATTGATTATTATTATAAGTAAACAAACTGCAATACCAACCAATGCAGAGGGAATTATAAAATGCAATAAATAATATACTGTATTATTAAATAAAGAACGTATAATTTTTTTCATTTGAGTTTAGAGCTTTTATTATTTTGAAATTGTATTAATCATATATTCGGCAACCTTTTTGCAGGCGGTTCCGGTTTCAAATGAGCCAAGAGCTTTATGATGCAGTTCAACATTTTTGTTGTATTCATTTTCATCAAAGCTGATTATTTTATCTACAAGCTCGTTTATTGTTTTTCCAACGGGGAACGGCCACTCTTCAATAGGAGTGTAAAAATCCCATATTTTATAATAGTCGTCCAAATCATATGCATATATAAAGCACGGATGCCCTGAAAATGAAGCGTCCCACATCAAAGAAGAATAATCGGTAATAATTATATCCGAAGCATATATGAGTTCTTGTGTGTCCGTAATTATGTTTGATTCATAAATAAAATCGTCATTTATTTCATCGCCGTTGTTTTCAAGCGAAAATCTGTGGTCTCTGTTAACAAAAACAAATTCTCCGCCGAATTTTTTATTGCAGGCATTAATGATTTTAATAAAGTCGGCAGACAAATGCTCTTTTTTATGAGAGGCTCTGAAAGTTGGTGCATAAAGAATTATTTTTTTGCTTTCAGGAATACCGAGTTCGTTTTTAACCTTTTTTATTATGTCGGGTCTGTCGGTAAAAAATAAATCATTTCTCGGCAATCCAATTTCAAAAAGCTGTTCTTTCTTTATGAAAAAATCCTTTTCAAGATTGTGCTTTGAAAAGCTTTTGCAGCTTGAAATAA
>JALEZT010000186.1 GCA_022772725.1 Eubacterium sp. | reverse complement strand
ATAACAAGCACCTTTTTTATATCCTTATTAAGAGGCATTATTCGTTACCTCCCATCATATTTATAAATTTGTCAAATAAAAATCTTGTGTCGTGCGGGCCACTGCACGCCTCGGGATGAAATTGAACGGAAAACGCTTTTTTATCGGGATAATTAATTCCCTCATTTGTGCCGTCATTTGCGTTAATGTAGCTGATTTCTCCGCCGATTTCCTCAACAGTTTCGTTTATAACTGCATAGCCGTGATTTTGAGAAGAGATATAAGTTCTTCCCGTTTCAAGATTTTTAACGGGTTGATTAACGCCCCTGTGTCCGTATTTCAGCTTTTCGGTTTTTGCTCCCATAGCAAGCGCAAGAAGCTGATGGCCAAGGCATATTCCGAAAATAGGCTTTTTGCCGACAAGCTTTTTAAGCTCCTCAATGCATTCCTTGTTATCGTCGGGGTCTCCCGGTCCGTTTGAAAGCATAATTCCGTCAGGATTAAGCTTTAAAATATCCTCCGCCTTTGTTAAGCTTGGCATAACCGCAACATTGCAGTTTCTTTTAGTAAGCTCTCTGACTATATTTTCCTTTTTGCCGTAGTCAATAAGAACAACATTGTGCTTCGGATTTTCGCACGCAACAGGGTAGGGGTGCTTAACGGAAACGGCTTCAACCGCTCCCTCAATTTTGTATTCCTGCGTTTTCTCAATGCTGAAATCCTTTGGGTTAGAGCAGATTGTTGCGTTCATAACTCCGCTTTCGCGAATGATTTTTGTTATTTCGCGCGTGTCAACTCCGTAAACGCCGATAATGGAGTTCTTTTTCATATACTCTTCAAGTGTACTGTTGCATCTAAAATTTGATGGGCAGTCGCATTTTTCGTGAACAATATATGCGCTCACAAAGCTTTTTGCGCTTTCACAGTCCTCGTCAATAAAGCCGTAGTTTCCGATAAGCGGAAAGGTTTGCATAACTATTTGGCCGTAATAGCTCGGGTCTGTAAGCGTTTCAATGTAGCCGCCCATACCTGTTGTAAAAACAAGCTCGCCCGTAATATCTCCGCCTGCGCCAAAGCGTGTTCCCTCAAAGATTTTACCGTTTGCAAGGCAAATATAAGCCTTTTCTTCATTCATATAAATCACCGTAACCGATTAGGCTTAATGCCTTTTTATCCTAAAAGTTTAACCAAAACTGCCTTTTGTGCGTGAAGCCTGTTTTCAGCCTCGTCAAAAATCTCGTCTGCGTGCTCCTCAAAAACCTTTGCCGTTATTTCTTCCTCGCGATGTGCGGGCAGGCAGTGAAGCACCATAGCGTCATTCTTAGCAACAGCCATAACCGAATCGTTAATTTGATAGCCGTTGAAAATCTTTTCTCTCTCTGCCTTTTCTTCCTCTTGACCCATAGAAGCCCAAACGTCTGTATATAAAATATCAGCGTCCTTTGCACAGGCAAGTATGTCGGGAGAGCAGGTGAACCTTCCGTTTTCGCTTGCCCATTTCATTATTTCGGCGTCGGGGGTGTAGCCCTCGGGACACGCAATTGCACATTCCATACCCATTGTTATTGCACCAACTATAAGACTGTTTGCCATATTGTTTCCGTCGCCGATAAAGCAGAATTTAAGTCCGTCAAAGGTCTTTTTGTATTCTCTTATCGTCATTAAATCCGCAAGCACCTGGCAGGGATGGCAGTAATCCGTTAAGCCGTTAATAATCGGAATAGAGCCGTATTTTGCAAGGTCCTCAACCTCTTTTTGCTCAAAGGTTCTTATCATAATTCCGTCAAGATAGCGGGATAAAACTCTTGCCGTGTCCTCAACAGGCTCGCCTCTGCCTATCTGCAAATCCCTGTTTGAAAGGAAAAGTGCCTGTCCGCCGAGCTGATACATTCCCGTTTCAAAGGAAACCCTTGTTCTTGTTGAGCTTTTTTGGAAAATCATACCAAGCGTTTTGCCTTTAAGATGATGATGCTCAATGCCGTGGTGCGTTTCATATTTGAGCTGATCGGCAAGATTTAAAATATCAAGTATATCTTCCTTTGATAAGTCTGCTAATTTAAGTAAATGCTTCATTTTTCAATAACCTCTTTCAAAATTTTTAATCCCTCATCAAGCTCGCCGTAGCTGATATTCAGCGCAGGCAAAAGCCTAACCTTGCTTTTTGCAGTTAAAACAAGAAGCCCTTTTTCAAGGCATTCGTTTGCAATTTCCTTTGAGTCTCTTTCGGTTTCAATTCCGAGCATAAGCCCCATTCCCGAAATACCTTTAACACCCTTAACCGCTTTAAGATAATTTTTTATGTATTCGCTTTTTTTGCTGACCTCTTTAAGAAAATCATCGTCAATGCGATTAACAATGCTTATTGCTCCTGCGGCTGAAATCGGGTTTCCGCCAAAGGTTGAGCCGTGCGAGCCGGGTGTTACCGTGTCTTTTAGCTTATCTCCGAAAAGAGTTGCTCCCATCGGCAAGCCTCCTGCAAGTCCCTTTGCGGTTGAAGCAATGTCCGGCTCAATGCCGTAATTCATATAAGCAAAATATTTGCCCGTTCTGCCGTTGCCCGTCTGCACCTCGTCAACAATTTCAAGTATGTCCTTTTCCTTTGCAATG
The DNA here is from genome assembly GCA_022772725.1 of Eubacterium sp. Taxonomy (GTDB): domain Bacteria; phylum Bacillota; class Clostridia; order Oscillospirales; family Acutalibacteraceae; genus Eubacterium_R. The sequence continues at coordinate 365 of JALEZT010000186.1, read as the reverse complement.
CAGTCTATCGCCTCAATAAATTCCTTATCAAGATTTAAAACTCCGCCCTCGCCCTGAACACATTCAAACATACTTGCGCAAACATCATCTGTTATCATTTCTTTAGGCGCCTTTATATCGTTTGCAGGGCAGTATTTAAAGCCGTCTGTAAAGGGGCCGAAAATTGTGTGAAAGGAGTTCTGTCCCGTTGCGGAAAGCGTTGTAACTGTTCTGCCGTGAAAGGAATTTATAAGAGTTATAATTGTGCTTCTGCCGTTGCCGTATTTGTCAAAGCTGTATTTTCTTGCAAATTTTATTGCACATTCGTTTGCTTCCGCTCCGCTGTTTGAAAAGAAAACCCTTTTCATTCCCGTCTTTTCGCAAAG
>JALEZT010000169.1 GCA_022772725.1 Eubacterium sp. | reverse complement strand
TATACTCTTTCGGAGCTTCTTCAAAGAGCAATTGATAATATTAAAAGCGAGGAGGGAAGCTTATGATAAAAAGACTTGCAAAATATATGAAGGGCTTGTGGCACCTTGCAATTATAAGTGCGTTCGGTATGATAATTGAGGCGGTCTGCGAGCTTGCAATGCCGTCTATTGCAAATGTCATATATAATAAGGTTGGCTCCAATGCTTCTCCGCAGGAGATAAAGGCGGATATAATACGGCTCGGTATTGCAATGCTATGCCTTGCGGTAGTGGGACTTATCGGCGGTCTTTCAACAATGAAGGCTTCGTCAATATGCAGTCAGAATTTTGCATATAAGCTCAGAAATGATGTTTATAAAAAGATAAGCAAATTTTCATTCAAAAATATAGACGATTTTTCAACGGCTTCTTTAACAACGAGAATGACAAATGATATAACAATGCTTCAAAATGTTGTTATGATGAGCCTGCGTATTCTTGTTCGAGGTCCTGCGCTTCTTGTTGTTTCGGCGGTTTTTGCCGTTTCAATCAATGCAAAAATGAGTATGATTCTTCTTGTTCTCATACCCATTCTTGCAGTTGTTGTTGCCTGCGTTTTGAAATTCGGCTTTCCTATGTTTCAGAAAATGCAGAAAAAAATTGATAATTTAAACAGGGTTGTTCAGGAAAATCTTATCGGTATAAGAGTTGTTAAGGCGTTTGTTCGAGAGGAGCACGAAAAGGAAAAGTTTCGCGATGCCTCCGATGATCTTGCAAATCAGGGCGCAAGAGCCTCGGGGCTTGTTGTAACGGTTATGCCGATAATGATGCTTATGCTTAATGCTGTTGTTGTTTTCGTTTATTATAAGGGCGGCTTGGATGCAAGCAATGGGATTATGGATGTCGGCCAAATTTCCGTTTTTGCTTCGTATATCGTTCAGGTGCTTATGAACCTTATGATGATTTCAATGATGCTTCTTCAGCTTGCAAGAGGCAAGGCGTGCGGCGACAGAGTTGTTGAGGTTCTTGACACGGATATTGATGTTAAAAATCCCGAAAATCCTTATATTCCCGAGCAAAACGCTTCAAAGGGCAAGGTTGAATTTAAAAATGTTTTCTTTAAATATAATGAGTCTTCGTCGGGCGATTATATCCTTAATGATATAAGCTTTACGGCAGAGCCCGGTCAGATAATCGGCATTGTCGGCGGCACGGGCTGCGGTAAATCAAGCATTGTTAATCTTATTCCACGCCTGTATGATGCAACAAATGGCGAGGTGCTTGTTGACGGAGTTGATGTTCGCAAATACGACATTGAGGCTCTTCGCGAAATGATAGGCGTTGTGCTTCAAAAGAATGTTCTTTTCAGCGGAACAATAAAGGAAAATATCCGCTGGGGCAAAAAGGACGCAACTGATGAGGAAATTATTGAAGCCTGCAAGAGTGCACAGGCGCACGATTTTATTATGGCACAGCATAACGGCTATGACACGGATCTTGCGCAGGGCGGACTTAATCTTTCGGGCGGACAAAAGCAAAGGCTTTGCATTGCAAGGGCAATGATTAAAAAGCCGAAAATTCTTATTCTTGACGATTCAACCTCCGCAGTTGATACTGCAACAGAGGCTAAAATAAGGGAAAGCTTTTATAATCAGCTTAAAGACACAACCGTCTTTATTATTGCTCAAAGAGTTTCCTCCGTTATGGATGCAGATAAAATTCTTGTTGTTGACGACGGCGAAATAAAGGGCGAGGGCACACACGCCGAGCTGCTCGAAAATAACGAGATTTACCGTGAAATCTGCAAAACACAGCAGAAAGGAGTGAGCGAATAATGCCGGGACCTCACGGACCTAATTCACACGGCTTTGCAAAGCCGAAAAATGCTAAAAAAACCTTCGGCAGAGTGCTGAAATATATGGGCAAAAGCAAGCTTTTGCTTATAGTTGTTTTTGTTTCGCTCACTTTGAGCACCGTTTGCCAGCTTGCCGCGTCATATTGGCTGAAACCCATCCTTAACGGAGTTGAGCAGTCTATAAATGCGGGAAATTTCGCAACGGTTGGAATAAAGCAGTTAATTCAAAATCTTGTTATAGTTTCGCTTATGTATCTCGGCGTTGCCGTTTTCAGCTTTGTTCAAAGTCGCGTTATGGTTTCAATTGCATATAAAACAACAAATCTTATCAGAAAGGATTTGTTCAATAAAATGCAGTCGCTTGAGCTGCGCTATTTTGACGCTAACACACACGGCGAAATAATGAGCCGATTTACAAATGATGTTGATAATGTTCAAATGATGCTTGAACAGTCGATGGTTCAGCTTGTTTCCTCGGCGTTCACCTTCGTCGGCATCATAATTATGATGATAAAATTAAGTCCCGTTCTGTTTTCAATTTCGTTTGTTTTCCTTATTGTTATGGTTATAACAGTAACCTTTATCGGCAAGCAGTCAAGAAAGTATTTCCGCCGTCAGCAGAAAAATCTTGGCAAAATGAACGGAACAATAGAGGAAACGATAGAGGGCTTAAAGGTTGTTAAGGTTTTCAATCACGAGGAGGAGGCTGTTGCGGAGTTTGAGGAATGTAACGATAATTTCAGAAGGGCTGCAACAAAAGCAAGCTTCTTTGCAGGCATAATGGGCCCCTGCTCAACGGGAATTAACGGTGCAAGCTATGCAACCATTGCTCTTGCAGGCGGACTTTTAACTCTTTTCAGAGGGCTTGATATAGGCACCTATTTCACATTTTTAAGCTATTCAAAGCAGTTTACTCAGCCGATTAACCAAATTGCAAACCAGATGAACACGATTTTTTCCGCCCTTGCGGGCGCAGAGCGCGTTTTTGAAATTATGGATATGCCGCCCGAGGTTGACGAGGGAACGGTTACTCTTGATGAGATTTATGAAAACGGCGAGCGCAAATGGCTTTGGAACGACGGCGGCAAAAAAATTCCCGTTGAGGGAAAGGTTGTTTTTGAAAATGTTGATTTCGGATATATTCCGCAGAAAACAGTTTTAAAGGATATAAACCTTTATGCAAAGCCGGGGCAGAAGATTGCCTTTGTTGGCTCAACAGGCGCGGGAAAAACAACCATAACAAACCTTGTAAACCGTTTTTACGATATTCAAAGCGGACTTATAACCTATGACGGAATTGATATTAAACGCATTAAAAAGGACGATTTAAGAAAATCACTCTCAATAGTTTTGCAGGATACGCATTTGTTTACGGGAACGGTTATGGATAATATCAGATACGGAAGACTTGACGCAACAGACGAGGAATGCATTGAAGCCGCAAAGCTTGCCTCAGCCCATTCGTTTATAAGAAGACTGCCGGAGGGCTACAACACTGTTATCTCGGGCGACGGCGGCAATCTTTCGCAGGGTCAGCGTCAGCTTCTTGCCATTGCGCGTGCCGCAGTTGCAAAGCCTGCCGTTCTTATCCTTGATGAAGCAACCTCCTCGGTTGACACAAGAACAGAGCTTCATATTGAGCACGGTATGGATAGGCTTATGCAGGGCAGAACGGTTTTCGTTATTGCTCACAGGCTTTCAACCGTTCGCAATTCAAACGCTATTATGGTGCTTGAAAACGGCGAGATAATCGAAAGGGGCGACCACGACTCTCTTCTTAACCTGCGCGGCAGATATTATGAGCTTTGCACGGGTAAGGCAAAATTAAGCTGATAAAGCAATATTCGGTGTTACATTTTGCGCTGAAATGTAAAAATATATTTAGATAATTTTTATATTTCCCTCTTTACAAAAGGATTCATTAATGTTATAATTCAAATGTGTTATATTCTATATAATTATAATTTATGTAATTTTTAATTGAGGTGTTTTATATGAAAAAGCTTTTGTCAGTAATTATCAGCGTTATTGCTGTTGTTGCTCTTACGGCTTCATTTGCAGTTCCCGCAATGGCTGCCGTTAATGTTTACAGCCCCGAGGCTGTTGTTATCGAGCACAAGGCAAACGATCCAAGCGTAAATAAAAAGCCTTCAAATCAGGTAACAGGTGCTCAGCAGGCTCCCGGAAGCGATATTGTTGAGTTCACCTACACAGGCTCGTTAGAGCTTATCGGCTGGAGCCTTGTTGATAAAAACGGAAATGAAATTCCGCTCAGCAAAACCGACGAAGCTTACAGAATCGTAAGCCAGGAAGGTAATAAGCTTGTTATCGAAATCCTTGATTGGAGCTATTTCGAATCTCCGGACGGATATACCGTTAACGCAATCGTTAAGGATGACTCATCAGAGGGCGGAAATAAGGATGATTCTTCAAAATCTCCGTCAACAGGTGTTGCCTCCGTTGCATTTGCATCGGTTGCCGCTATGGGTGCAGGCGTTGCTGTTCTTTCTCTTTCAAAGAAAAAGGATGCTGAATAATTAAACAGTAAAATCAATAAAAACCTGTTCCCGTAGGGCGCAGGTTTTTTTAATGTCAGTGCATTACCGTTACACTAAATAAAATTATTTAAATTATTAACAGAAAAAGCATATTATTTTTATTACATTTATATTATAATATTTATTACCGTTACCCAACGAAATTTTGCAGAAAACCCAAAGAGTGTGAAGTCAAATGAATGAAAACGAATTGAATAATAATCAGGGCGAGGAAAAGAAATCCGATAAAAAGCGAATACTGCTTATAGTATTTTTCCTTATCATTTTTATTTGCTCGTGCGTTTATATCGGCTTTTATCTTTTCAATAATTATCAGGCGGGTAAGGAATATGAATCCTCCTCAACCGTTCAAACAACAACCCAGGGCGCGCTTGCAGATAATCCGATTGATTTTCAGTCGCTTCAATCGCAAAATGATGAAATATATGCTTGGATAAAAATTGATGACACAGATGTTGATTATCCGATTGTTCAAAGCAAAACAGACGATGAATTTTATTTAAAGCACAGTGCGCTTGATAAAAAGTGGCTTGCAAGCGGAGCGATTTATACAGAGGGGTGCAACAGAACGGATTTTTCCGATCCGATAACGGTGATTTACGGCCATAACGGATATAAGGAAACAATGTTCACAACTCTTCATAAATTTGAGGATGCTGAATTCTTCAATTCTCACGAATATTTTTATATTTATATGCCCGGCAGGAAATTAACATATCAAATTATTTCCGCCTTTAAATATGACGACAGGCATATTATGAATTCCTTCAATTTTTCATCGGCGGAGGATTTGCAAAGCTTTCAAAGCACGGTTGTTAACCCAACCTCTGCGCTGAAACATGTTAGGGAACAGCTTGAAACAAATGTTGATGAAAACAGCAAAATCGTTGTTCTTTCAACCTGTATAACAAACCAAAAGAGCAACAGATATCTTGTATGCGGAGTATTAGTAAAAGATGAAAAAACCAATTGACCCAAATCTTAACAGCTTTGATGAAAACGGCTTTCTTTCGGACATTGAGCCGAAAAAAGAAGATCATTCAATGAATATTGTTGGCGAGGAGCCAAGAAGGGAAACAAACGATAATCCCGATTTTGTTGTTAAGGAAAGCAAAAAATCAAAAAATCCGTCTGATTATCACGCGGGAGAGCACAGAAACGGCTCGTCAAGCTCATCTCATCATTCCTCTCATAGCAACTCGTCAGGCTCATCTCATCACTCATCTCACCATAGCTCGTCTCATCATAGCTCATCTCACCATAGCTCGTCAAGCAAAAAAAAGCGCAGGCTTCCTCTTGCGGCGCGCATTGCAATAATCATTCTTGTGTTGATTTTTCTTGCCGTTTCTATCATCGGGGGAACCTTCCTTTATTTAAGGGAAACGGGTAAAAACGATTTAATTGTTGAGCAGCAAAATCCAAAGTATGAGGAAACAATTCAGTATAACGGGCACACATATATATATGATAAGAATAAGGTTGCCTTTGCCTTTATCGGCGTTGACCGCGAGGAGATAGGGCAGAGCGATAAGGAAATAGGCAGTGCCGGTCAGGCAGACACCGATATTATCGGAGTTGTTGACACGCAAACGGGGCAGGTCAGCGTTATAACAATTCCCCGTGATACGATGGTTGATATAGACCTTTATTCCGCTTCGGGAATTTTTCTGCGAACTCAGGAAATGCAGATTTGCCTTTCCTACGCTTACGGCGACGGAGGCGAGTCCTCGTGCAAAAATGTAACAACTGCAATGAGCAGAATACTCGGCAATGTTCCGATAGAAAAGTATTTTGCCCTTGATTTAAACGGAATTGCTCCTCTTAATGATGCAGTCGGCGGAGTTACTCTAACCTCTCTTTATGATTTCCCCTCCGACGGAGTTAAAAAGGGCGATGAAATAACGATAAAGGGCGATTTTGCCCAAACCTATGTGCGCAGAAGAAATGTTGATAATATCGAAGCCTCTTTAAACAGAACAGAACGCCAAACGCAGTATGTTAAGGCCTATGTTCAGCAGTTAAGAAGCGCGGTTTTAAACGATTTTTCGGTTATCACAAGGCTTTATAACACCGCTATGGATTACAGCCAAACAAATATTTCGCTTAATGATGTAACATATCTTGCAACGGTTATTCTTTCAAACGGCGTTTCCGATTATAATCAATACACTCTTAAAGGCGAAATGAAGCCATCAAGCACAACCTCTGAGGATGTTTTCGCCGAGTATTATGTTGATGAGGACGCAGTTATGGAGGTTGTTGTAAACTGCTTTTATAAGCAGGTTAGCTGATAAATAAAAAGCATTTTCGCTTTATCCGCCCACAAAAAAGGGCGTAAATGCTGAATATAATATGTGGGCAGAAAGGCTATGTTATGGATAGTTTAACAAAGAAAAAGCTTCAAATTTATGCAACGCAAATCAGAATGGGCGTTATTGAAGGCACCTATTGCGCAAAAGCAGGCCATCCCGGCGGAAGCCTCTCAATCGCAGATGTTCTTGCTTATCTTTACGGTAAGGAAATGAAATGCGACCCGAAAAATCCAAGGGCAGAGGAAAGAGACAGGCTTGTTCTTTCAAAGGGCCACGCCGCTCCCGCTCTTTACAGTGCGCTTGCATATAAAGGTTATTTTCCCGTTGAGGATTTAAAAACGCTTCGTCATATCGGCTCTTATCTTCAAGGCCACCCGAATATGAACACCGTTCCCGGCGTTGATATGAGCACGGGCTCTCTCGGCCAGGGCATCAGCGCGGCTTGCGGAATGGCAAAGGCGGCTAAATATCTCGGCAAAAAAGATATTAATGTTTATTCTATTTTGGGCGACGGCGAAATAGAAGAGGGTCAGGTTTGGGAGGCTCTTATGTTTGCCGCTCAGTATAATCTTGATAATCTTTGCGTTATCATAGATTCGAATAAGCTTCAAATAGACGGTGCGTGCGAGGATGTTATGAGCGCAGAGCCGATTGATAAAAAGGTTGAGGCATTCGGCTTTGATTATGCCGTTATAGACGGAAATAATCTTGATGAAATCGAAACGGCATTTGAAAAATTCCACGCAAGCTCAAAGCCCTTTGCAATTATTATGAACACCGTTAAGGGCAAGGGCGTTTCATATATGGAAAATGCAGTCGGCTGGCACGGAAAAGCGCCTAACGAGGAAGAATATAAAACGGCTATGGCTGAATTAACGGCAAAACTTGCAGAATTGGAGGCGTAATTATGGCAGAAGTT
>JALEZT010000019.1 GCA_022772725.1 Eubacterium sp. | reverse complement strand
GTTTTTTCGCCGAGTCCGAACATAGAGGCGTATTGATTCATTTTTGAAATTCCAAGCTTATCTGCGCAGTTATAGAAATAAATGTTGCAGGAATCCCTCAAAGCCTCCTTAACATCCTCGCTTCCGTGCGCTCTGTTGTTTAAGCAATGGAAGGTTATATCGTAATATTGAAATGTTCCAAGGCAGCGGAAGGTTGAGCTTTCGGAAACAACGCCCTCTTCAAGAGCGGCGCACGCCATCATAGGCTTAAAGGTTGAGCCCGGGGCGTATGTACCAAGCGCAAATCTGTTCCAAAGAGGCTTTCTTGAATTTGTTGCAAGCTTTGAATAGTTTTCGTAATAGTCGTTAATATCGTATGTCGGATAGGAAGCGGCGGCAAGCACCTCGCCGGTGTTAACATCTTCAACAACAACCGCGCCTGCACTGTAAGAAATGCTGACCTCGTTGCAGGTGTCGCGCAGCTTATCCTGTGCAAGCTTCTGCAAATCCTTGTCTATCGTAAGAACAACGGTGTTTCCCTGAATGGGATTTTTTGTAACCTCTTCCTTAACATTTCCGTCTGAGTCAATTGTAATTGTAAGCTCTCCCGGAGTTCCTCTAAGCTCGCTTTCCATTGCCGATTCAATTCCGCTTTCGCCGATTGTGTCGGTAATATTATATCCGCTGTCCTTCAACTCGGAATATTCCTCGGCGTTAATTTTTCTAACGGTTCCGAGTATGTGCGGAGCAAGTGTTGAATCTGTGTATTCACGGTAGGCAACCGCCTTAACATCTGCACCAAGATATTTTGCTTTGTCCTCTTTTATTACGGCAACCGTTTCGTCGCTCACATCGTCTGCTATCGTAACGGGGTTTTCTATCGAAAAAAGAAGCCTCGTCAGCTCATAGCGGATACCGCCGATTTTAAGCGCGGTTTCCTTATCGTATTCTTCAAGGGAGTATTTTTCAACCATAGCGTCAAAGCAGTTTTGCGCCGTTGCATAGCCTTGCAGGTTGAACATATCCTTGCTTTTCATTGTGTTGATTGCTTTTTCATCGTCTGTAAAATAAACGCTTTCGCCGCTTAATTGAAGCGGAAGATTATTAACATATTCCTCGCCGTTTGCCTCAAAAAGCCTTATGAGGTTAAGAATGATTTCATTCCTTTCCTTGTTGTTTTTTGAAGAGGGAAAATATGCCGCGTCAAGAATAATTGAATTACCCTGTCTGTTTGTAACAAGCGAATTGCCGTTTCTGTCAACAATTTCTCCGCGCGCGGCTTCAATGGAAACCGTATATGTTTTAACGGCGTTGTTCTGCGCTTTATAGTATTCCTCGTTCACAATCTGTATATCATAAAGATTGTATCCGAAGCCGCAAAGAACAAGCAGAGTTAAAAAAACGGCGGTAAAAGACCTTATGCTGAAATGTCTGCTTCTCACGGCAATTCTCCTTTCTTAAAAATTTTGCGGTGCAAATGTACCGTTGTGCTGATTATCAGTTAAGAAATTTAATCGGCTTGTTTAAAGCCTTTTTTACGGGTTTAAGACTGAAATATATAATCGGTGTAACGGCAATTGTGTAAATTCCGCTCGGCAAATAAAAGCTGAAAAGCGAAAGCTCTGCGCCCTTTATATTTGCAAAAATTATGAAAAACAGCCAATAAAGCAGGCAGTAAAGCATAATTGTAATAACCGAATATATGAAATTTGTTAAAAAAATGTTTCTGAAAATATATGTAACAAGCGACGCACCGAAGAAGCACATAATGCATAAATATATTGCATTAAAGCCAAGATGCACCGCAGAGGTTAAATCCCAAAGCAAGCCGCCGAAAAGCGCAATTAATGCACCGAAGCGTTCATCCTCGCCCATTGCCAGAATAACACAAACAGGAATAAGCAAAAAGCACCTTGCGCCGCCTATTTCAATTGTCAGCCCCTGTGTGTTTTGTATCAAAGCCGCAAGGGCTGTTATGATAATGTAAACTGCCGCCTTGGTGGTTTTCTGCTTGTAAGAAAGGTCCATTACTGCCCCTCGCTTTCATAGTCAGTCAAAACAAGGCAGTTTGAAATGTTGTAAACATCAACTCCTGGCTTAACAACCGCATAAGAGGCAACAGAGGTTGTTTCCTCGTCTATTTCCTCAACAGTTCCTATAACAAGCCCCTCGGGAATATTTCCGCTTATTCCTGCGGTTGAAATAATTGAACCGTAGGTAACGGAGGTTGAAGAATCAAGATTTGCCATTTTGCATTTTCCCCCTGCGGCAAGCGAAGCGTCGCCCGTAACATAGGAGATTTCGCCCGAAACAATTTCGTAAGCCGAAACGGAAAAATCGGGGTCAAGAATTGTTTTAACAACACTGTAGGTCGGATAAGCTTTGTCTATTATTCCAACAATATAATTGCCGTAAACAACTGCGTCGCCGTCGGAAATTCCGCTCAGCGAGCCCTTGTTAATAGTGTAGGAGCCGAAAATATCTGCCGCGTCGCGACCCGTAACGGTTGCCTCAACAAAGCTGTAATCGGGGTTTTCCTCTTTAAGCCCAAGCGCGTCTTTATAAAGTGCGTTTTGCTTTTTAAGATTTTCATAATCGGAAAGCTGGTCTTGAAGCGAGCCAACCTGCTTTTCAAGCTCATCTATTCTTTTTAAATAATCGGCGTTTCCCGTTGCCTCGCCGAAAACGTATGTAATACCGTTTGAAATCTTTGTGGCAACCCAGTTTGCAGGAGTGAAAATAACTCCGATAACGCTTGATTGAGCGGTTTTTCCGCTTCCGTTGGCGGCGCAAAGTAACGCTCCCACCATTAAAAGCGCAATTATTCCCGCAACAAGCTTGAATTGCCTGCTTTTGAAAAGCTCCTTCATATTATCGTGCCCTTCTTAATTTTATTGATGTGCCTACCGCAACTGCCTCCATAGGCTTTTCGGGAATATGAACGGCAATGCTCGTTTCCTTTGAAATAAGGTCTGCAAGGCCTCTTAATTGCGCCGTTCCGCCAGTTAAGTAAATTCCTCTGTCTATTATGTCTGCGGCAAGCTCGGGCAGAGTAACTTCAAGGGTTTCCCTTATTGCGCCGATGATTTCTCCAACGGGTTCAAGCAAAACATCTCTGATTTCGGCGCTTGTTATTTCGGCAGAGGAGGGAAGACCGTTAATAAGGTTTCTTCCCCTAACCTCCATTGCTCCCTCGCCGTCATATTCGGCAACGGAGCCTATCTTGATTTTTATATCCTCTGCGGTAACATCGCCTATAAGAAGCTCATAATTTCTCTTCATATAGTTGATTATTGCTTCGTTCAGCGTGTTACCCGCAACCTTAACGCTCTTTCTTGCGGCAATTCCGCCAAGAGAAATAACGGCAACATCGCAGGTGCCTCCTCCAATGTCAACAACCATAGAGCCTGTTGCCTCAAAAACGGGAAGTCCTGCTCCGAGAGCCGCCGCCATAGGCTCCTCAATAAGCTCAACCTCCTGCGCTCCTGCGGCACGCGCTGCGTCCTCAACGGCTCTGCGCTCAACCTCCGTAACACCGCTCGGCACGGTTATAACAACTCTTGTTTTAGAAAAAACAGAGGTTTTTGACGAACGGTAAATAAAGCTGTGAAGCATATCGGCGGTCATATCGAAATCAGCGATAACGCCGTCTTTAAGCGGCTTAACCGCAATTATCGAGCCGGGAGTTCTGCCTATCATAGCCTTTGCTTCGTTTCCTGTTGCAAGCACTCGCCTTGTTTTAACATCAACCGCAACAACAGAGGGCTCTCTGATAATAATTCGTCCCTTTCTGTCGCAGATAAGTGTGTTTTCCGTTCCGAGATCAATGCCGAGGTCCTTTGATAAAATCATAATCTATTCTCTCACTTTCAAAACGAACATTTTATAAGTCCGCATAAAATTCCAATTTAAAATATTATATATTAAACGGAATTATATAACAATAGCATTTTTAAAAATTAACAAAATTTTTAATCTATCGGCAGAAACTGTAAAATGCCTTTAAAGCTCCGTTGTGAAGGTGTAGCCCTGATTTCTTATTTCGTCTATAACTCTCGGCAAAATGTTTGCATTTGTTGAGGAAACGGCGTGCAAAAGCATAATTTCGCCGTTGTGCGTTGAGGAAACAATTTTGTTGTATGCCTCCTCCTCGTCGGGCGGATTGTCAACCTCCCAGTCGGCATAGGCAAAGCTCCAAAAAACGCTTTTGTAGCCAAGCTCTCCTGCAAGCGCAACGGTCTGCTCGCTGAATGCACCCTCGGGAAATCTGTAAAGCGTCATTTCATACTGGAACATTTCGCAGGTGTAGTCGTGAAGAAGCGTAATTTCCTCAGAGGCGGTTTCAAGGTCAATCTCCGTCATATTATAGTGCGAATAGCTGTGGTTTCCGACAATGTGTCCCTCGTCTATCATTCTGCGCACAAGCTCGGGATTATCCTTAATATAATCGTAGGTGCAAAAGAAAATTGCCTTAACATTTTTTTCTTTAAGAGTGTCAAGAATTTGAGCCGTGTAGCCGTTTTCGTAGCCCTCGTCAAAGGTTAGGCAGATTTCCTTTTTGTCTTCAAGAAGCCATTGCGCGTTTAGCTCGCTGAATTGATTTTGAAGCTTTTCGGGGTCTGTCGGTCTTTGATGGTCTGTAATGTTTCCGGGCCCCCAAACAATCGGCGAGCTATCGTATTCCTCAACGCCGAGGCGAACTCCCGTTGCTTCAAGTGTTGTTTCGGCAACATTCGTCGGTCTGCTTGTTGTGTTTTGCGTTGTTTCATTTGCCGTGCTTCCCGCAGAGCAACCGCCCAAGGCAGACGAAATTGCTATTGCTCCCGCGGTAACGGTCATAATCAGCTTGTTTTTTTTCATAAAAAAATCCCCCCGCAGTTATTTTTTGCGGAGGGAGGTAATAATAATATTGGAATTTTTTAATTTTTTTCTGCTTCTGCAACGCTTTTTTGTTTGAGATATGCGTTAATAAATCCGTCTATGTCGCCGTCCATAACAGCGTTGATGTTGCCCATTTCATAGCCTGTTCTGTGGTCCTTTGCCATTGTGTAGGGCATAAAAACATAAGAGCGTATCTGGCTTCCCCAGGCGATTTCCTTTTGGTCGCCCTTAATGTCCTCAATCTTTTCAAGGTTTTCTCTTTCCTTGATTTCAACAAGCTTTGATTTAAGCATTCTCATTGCAACCTCGCGGTTTTGATGCTGTGAGCGTTCAATTTGGCAGGAAACAACTATTCCCGTCGGAATATGCGTAAGACGAACTGCGGAGGAGGTTTTGTTTACCTTCTGTCCGCCTGCGCCCGACGCTCTGTAAACATCCATTTTTATGTCTTCCTCGCGGATTTCAACATTAACATCATCGTCAATTTCCGGCATAACTTCAAGTGAAGCAAAGGAGGTGTGGCGTCTGCCCGAGGAGTCAAACGGAGAAACGCGAACAAGCCTGTGTATGCCCATTTCGCCCTTTAAATATCCATAAGCGTTTTCGCCCTCAATAAGAATTGTTGCACTTTTAAGACCTGCAACATCGCCGTCAAGATAATCAAGCGTTGAAACCTTGTAGCCGTGGCGTTCTCCCCAGCGGTTATACATTCTGAAAAGCATTTCAGCCCAGTCCATTGCTTCCGTTCCGCCTGCGCCTGCGTGGAAGGTAAGAAGCGCATTTTTGTTGTCGTATTCGCCGTTAAGAAGCGTCGAAAGCGTCAGCGTTTCAATTCTGTCTTCAATATTTTTAACCGAGCTTTCGCATTCTTCAAGCAGGCTTTCGTCGCCCTCCTCATCTGCAAGCTCAATCATCATAAGCGCGTCATCATAGTCTGCTTTAAGGCTGTTATAGCTTTCAAGCTTTGCTTTAAGCGCACCTGTTTTTTTCAAAATTCTTTGGCTTTTTTCCATATCGTCCCAAAAATCAGGTGTGGCGGCTTCTGCCTCCAAATCCTTGATTTCGCCTGTAATATGGTCTATGGCAAGTGCTTCTCTCAAATTTTCAATTGGCTTTTCGGATTCAAGCAGTCTGAATCGCAGATTTTCAAATTCAACCATAAAGAACTCCAAAACTTTTTTTAAAATATAATTTCCGTAAACAATCTATGATATTATAAACAACTTTGACTGTCTTTGCAAGATAATATTGTTAAAAATATATTTACTTTATTTTAATCAAAATATTGATTTTTTGTGTTAAGTTAAGCTATAATAAAATGAATAGAAGTGCAGGCGGGTAATTTTTACCTGCTGTTTGTTGTGCTTTTAATTAAAGGAGAATGGTTTTCTTGTTATATAAGGACGAAAAATGCCCCGTTTGCGAAAGGGTGTTTCAGGAGGGCGACGACATTGTAACCTGCCCCAAATGCGGAACACCGCACCACAGAGAGTGCTATGCCTCTATCGGCAAATGCGCAAACAGTGATTTACATTCAAGCGGCTTTGTTTATAAAAGAAAGGAACAGCCCGAGGCTTCCTCCGCATCGCAGGAAATAAAAAAGGCTCCCTCCTTGCAGGATATTGCTCCCTCCGCTCTCGGCAATCTGCTCAATAATCAGGGCGAGGAGAGCGAAAGCAATCAAGAGGATATAGAGGAAAAAGCTATTAATGCAATCAGCGATGCGAATAAGCTTAAACCCGGAACGGCATTTATTTTTGATAAAAACGAAAAAATAGACGGTGCACCTCTTTCCGATGTTATAACGGCTATCGGTGCAAATTTTTATAAATTTATAGGAAAATTCAGAAAAAACAAAACAGTAAATTGGAATTGGAGTGCCTTTTTCTTCGGCCCGTATTATCTGTTTTTCAGAAAAATGTACGGAATGGGAACGGCCCTGCTTTCAATAAGATTTGCCGCCAGCATTATCGTCAGTGTGGCTTATGCAGGCCCGCTCAATACGCTTATGACGGCGTGGAAGGATATTATCGCTTCGGCGGAAACGATGAGCAGAGCCGAATATATGAGAAGCATATTTTCCGCCGTTGAAACCTCAAAGGCGCTTCCCGCATATATTATTGTTTTTGCAGTTGCCGCGGTTATTCATATTGCCTGCGCACTTTTTGCAGATACGATATATAGGAGGAAGATTGTTAATCTTGTTCTTGAAGCAGATGAAAGGATAGACCAAGAGGAACCGCTTTTTATGGGTATGCTTTCGGGCGCAGAGGAGTATTCAAAGCCCAAGCTTAAAAAGCTTTATCTTGCGAACAAGGGCGGAATAAGCATTATGGCTCCAATTATGGCAATGCTTATTGTTGAAATTTTATCCGATATTGTTTCAATGATTTAGCAGATAATAATTAGGTTATAATATTTTTTATATATTTTATATTTCAGGAGGGTAAAACTATGAAAGTAAGAAAGGCTATAATCCCCGCAGCAGGTATGGGAACAAGAGTTCTTCCCGCCTCAAAGGCAGTTCCGAAGGAGATGCTTAATATCGTTGATAAGCCCGCAATTCAGTATATTGTTGAAGAGGCTTTTGCATCCGGAATTGAAGAAATTCTTGTTATCACAAACAGAAACAAGGGTGCTATCGAGGATCATTTCGACCACGCTTTTGAGCTTGAAGCAAAGCTTGAAGGCAATGAAAGCAAAAAGAAGATTTATGAGGATGTTATGGCATGCTCAAACTTCGGAAACATTTATTTCCTTCGTCAAAAAGAAACAAAGGGTCTCGGCCATGCGGTTTTGTGCGCTAAAAACTTTATCGGCGATGAGCCGTTTGCAGTTCTTTACGGCGATGATGTTATTCTTTCCGAAACTCCCTGCACAAAGCAGCTTTGCGACGCTTATGAAAAGTACGGCAAGGGTGTTGTAGGCGTTAAAGAGGTTCCCGGAATGGCAATCACAAAGTATTGCTCTCTTAAAACAGAGCCGCTTGAAGGAAATTGCTATTCCTGCACGGATATGATTGAAAAGCCGAAGCCCGAAGAAATTATGGGCAATTTCTCAATTCTCGGAAGAGTTGTTCTTCCTCCCGAAATTTTCTCAATTTTAGAGGAAACTCCGCTCGGAACAGGTAATGAGCTTCAATTAACAGACGCTATGAAAGCTCTTGCTCAAAAGACCGGCGTTATCGCAGTTGATTATGAGGGTAAGCGCTACGATATGGGCAATAAGTTCGGTATTCTTGAAGCTAATATCGAGGTTGGTCTCAATCATCCCGAAACAAAGGATGAGCTTAAAGCATTCATTAAGAAGATTGCCGCAGAGCTTGACTGATAAAATTTTATTTGAATCAGAGGGAAAGTTTTGAACACATATTATTCGCCTTTTAACAGTAATGAAGATGAAAATGACGCTTTCCGCCGTCAAATGTATTGGCAAACAAAGGCAAAAGAGGAAAGACGGCAAATAAGGCATCTCGGAAACCTTATGGGAATTTCCGTTTTGTGCTTTGTCGGAGTTCAGATTATTCTTTCGTTTGTAATTTATTCCAACAGCACAATAACCTCGCTTTATGAAAATTCATCGGTTTTCCAGTATTGCCTTAATATTATCGGCATTGAATTTCTTGCTCTTGTTGTTCCGTTTTCCGTTATGGCACTGTTCAATAAGAATAAGTATAG